>JALZOH010000155.1 GCA_030857305.1 Acidobacteriota bacterium | reverse complement strand
CGGCTGAGTTATATAAATTATCGCCGCGCAAGTTCGGTTCAGCCGAGTTAAAAAGAACGCTGACATTGTTTTTAATCGCAAAGTCTTTTATAAATTCCTGAAACTCGCGGTCGTTCTCGTATTGAAAATTCATCGGCGATTCGGGAAAAATAACAGTAATCGACGGTCGGCGGTTAGTAATCGGTTCTTCGTTGATTTTTTGTAAAGCGTTTTCAGCGAGCCGGACGTGTCGCTCACGCAATTGGAGCCAATCTTCATATCTTAAGCCGTTCATCGGTATGTTTGGTTGAACGGCAACGACAATCGACTCTATTTCGCCGTTTGAATTATCCTCTAAATTAAAATCAGGAGAAAGTGCAAGAGCCGGTATCAAAATTGTAAAAAGCAAAATAGAAAACAAACTATACTTTCCAACTTTGTTTTTTTCTCTCAATTCATCATTTTGCCCAAAGATTTGAAGCAAGGCAATAAAAATTAGTGTGGTTAACGAATTGAAAAACACAATCCAAAATCCTATTAAGTAAACACCGGCGTATTGTGCCGTTTGAATTAATTCGTGCGTAAATGCCTGCGAATATCCAATCGCGTTCCAATTATTTCCCGTCAAACTAAATCTTAAAAACTCCGAACCCGTCCAGACTAAAGGTGCAAATAAACTCGCATAAGTTCCGAATCGCTTCAATAGCAAAGAAAAAATTGCGCTGAAAATTGCTGGAAATAATCCTGCGACTAATGCCGCGCCGAAAAGTAAAGGGTAGGCAATCATTGCGGGAACGCCACCGTAGGTAATGGGAGCAAACGTTAGCCACCAGCAAGTGCCGAAAAAAAAGGAAGTGCCGAAAATCCAGCCTAAGACAAATGATTTTACAAAAGATTCCTTTTCACGGTTGATGACAAAAAATAAAGGAATGAGCGCGAACCACGCCAAAAACCACAAATCAAAATCAGGAAAGGAAAGCGTGAGAAGAACGGCTGAAATTACCGCAAGAAGTGAATTCACAAGCGAAGGCAGTTTAACTTTAGCGAGTGAAAACTTCATAGCTGATAGTTTATCAAAAAAACATCTGAGTTATGAGTTAAGTTTTACAATCGCAAACAAAACAATTTTGTCGGTAAATAATAGAAAACTCTCAGTTAGTATAAAATACCTTAAACTTTACAAACGACTTTTTTATAGAAATATCCATAAAATCGGATAAAAAGCAGGAGAGCCTAGTCGTTTTTGACCAGGCTCATATGGGAAGGCAACTGAAGGAACGCTCGAAAGGTAGTGGAAGTGCAGCGGCATGCTGCGCTATATGAAGTATCGGCGGCGGGACTTATTAAACATTTAATAAGCTTGCCGTTTCCTGTTATTGCATACAGCGTGCCACAGGTTTATTTTGGATTTTGGATTTTGGATTTTGGATTAGATAAATCAGTAAATAAAAGCATTACTCAAAATCAGAGCCTTAATATTCAAAGTCAGAATAAAATAACTTTAATTATTAAGCCTCTGATTTTGAATGAAGAACTACACCATTTGCTACATAAAATAACCACAATGAAAATTTTTGTTAAACTGCTAACTTTATTTACCGCATCGCTCGACTTGACGCTGCAGACCGGTGGCTTCCTGATTTTCCGCGTCAATTGCTAGAGCCGAAGCTGAAAAGGTTTTTGCTTGTAAACAATCGCCTTTTTGGTAATAAATTTTACCAAGCGCAATATGCGCGTTGATCAGGCGATTATCCCAGAAAAGCGCAGTTTTCAAAGAACTGACCGATTGCTCCAAATCACCGCGCCGCAAATGTATATTTCCGAGCAAAAGATACGCTTCCGCGCTCATCGGTTCGCTGACCAAAACTTTGCGCAACACAGCCATTGATTCATCATCACTTCCGGTTTTATAGAGCGCGCGCGCTTGGGCGAGCAATGTTTCGGTTTCGTTCAGAGACGGTGTGGCGGCGGTTGGTTTTTTTATTAAAACAACGCTGACAAAATCTTTGCGCGGCGGTTGTTGGACGCGTAAATTAATTTGATTGACAGATTGCGAATTCTGCCATTCCTTTTCTAAAACAGCGTATTTATTATTTGCCGTCAGAAAACGCCGTGCCTGATTGTCAATATCGGAGGCGGTCGGGTCTTTGCCTGTTTCCAGAGCTTTTGCCAGCAAAAAGTAAGATTCGCCGTCACGCGGACTGCCTACCAAGACCGGTCGCAATTGTTCGATAGCTTGTGCGTAATTCGTGCTTAAAAATAAGGCAACCGCATAATTAAATCGTGCATTCAATTCATCCGGCGTAGATTCCGACGCTTTTTTCAGAAGCTCGAGACCTTCGTTGAGGAGTTTGGCGGCGTTGCCTTTATTTTTCTTTTCGTTGCGCGCGGCTTCGACGGCGATTGCGCCAATCGTGTTGTAGACGCTGGTTAGCTTTAAATCTTCCGCAAGCGGACGCAAAACCGCCAGCGCCTGTTCATAATTTCCTTGCTGCCATTGAATCAAGCCGGTATAAAACGCCGCTTCGGGAAATTGAATGCTTTCGACCGGAACGCGCGAAAAATAATCGATGGCTTCCTGATTTTTTCGCTGATTCAAATAAAAATGTCCGAGTTCGAGTGCGGCGTTCGAGTAAGCCGAGCCGGATTTTTCATCGGCATAAATACGCATCGCGTTTTTGAAATAAATTTCGCGTGTCTGCGATTCTGTTTCGGGCGTCAGCAAACCTTTGATATATGCCTCGAAGGCTCTTGCCGGTACTTTGTTTGCCGATTCAATAAACTGATTTTGCGAAAACGGCAAGGCTTTGTCGCGTTGATAAAGCACTTGATAAGCAAGCTGACCTTCGACGGTTTGCAAATTTGCCAGCGCATCATTCAATACGATTTCGCGCAGTTTCCTTGTGCCGTCGGGAAACTCTTCACTCAAAAATCTTCCTTCATTGACGCGGATGATTTTCGCTGACACGGTAATTTTTGCCGCAATATCATCTTTGGCGGGTTCAATATTATATCTCCCCGCAATCAGAAGCGAGGCATTGCCTTCGCGCGCAAGTTTCAAAGAAGTTGCCAGCGAAGGGAGAATCGTGAGCGGCACGTTCAGCCGCTGCTGAATAATTTTGCGCTCTTGATTTGAAACCACATTCAACGTCGGAACTTTTAACAAATCAGAAAGCGAATCGGCAACACTCTCGCCAACCCAATTAAATTCAGCTTTGTTAGAAGTATTTTCAAAAGGCAGAATCATCACCGTATCGGCATTATTCTGAACAGCTTGCGCTTTAACGGAAAAAATTGTTAATGAAATAAAGACAACCGTATAAATGATTTTATTAAACATATTTTTGAATCCAAAAGAGAAAAATTCGCTTTTTTTGGGTTAAGCGAATCATTTTAACAGATAGATGCCGATTGGTGTCGAAAAGATGGTAGTCTGTACGGGATTTGAACCCGTGTCGCCGCCGTGAAAGGGCGGTGTCCTAGACCCCTAGACGAACAGACCGTAAAAAGCGGATTTATCTAGAATCTTGCAAAAGAGAAATGCCAAAGAGTTTCTAAAATAAAACTTAAAGATTAAAATACCGCGATTTTCAAACGAAAAACGAATGGTTAGATTATCTTAAAGGATTTTTACTGTCAAATTCGTTCGGGAAATTCTTCACGAACTTTTGCTTCTCTTTTGGTTCTATGTTGGCAAATAATAATCAAATTGACAGGTTCAAAAAATATCATTGCCAGCGTTGCGACAAAACTCAAACTCTAAAAGTCAGCGCAGATAATTCCATATTACTTCAGCCGGGGCTATTGTTTTCGATTTGCCGAAAGGCTTTTGTAGATAGTTTCAATCCACACATCGGTTTTGATAAATCCCGACCCCCACGATTGATATTTGGCAGGCAAGCCGTCTTTTTTGACGCCTTCGAGTGTTTTGCCGCCGATCATTGCTTTCTGCACGATGTCGGTCGTCTCCGTCAGCATTTGATGGTAATTCTTCAAATCGGTGAGCGTTGAAAGATTGCCGTGACCGGGAATAATTTTAACATCTGCCGGAACTCTATCGATGACATCGGCGACGTTTTTGGTTAATCCAAGAACGCTTCCGCCGCTTTCCATATCGACAAACGGAAAACGATTGGCGAAGAAATTATCGCCCATATGCACCACATTTGTTTTGGTAAAAAAAATAACCGAATCACCGTCGGTGTGTCCGTTCGGATAATGGACGGCGAGAATCTCCTCGTCGTTAAAATGAACGCGCGTCGATTGGTCGAAGGTGATCGATGGCAGCGCAAATTTAGGATAAGGCACAAACTTTTCGCCCCGAAACAGGGCTTCGGTAGCAAGGCGTTTGCGAACATTTGTATGCGCGACGATAATCGAGTCTTTGCCGAAAAAATTATTGCCCTGCGTGTGGTCACCGTGCCAGTGCGTGTTAAAGATAAAGCGAGGTTTGTCCGAGCCGAGAGATTTTAACGCCTCGCTAATTTTTGGCGCGACCTGCGCGTAATCGTCGTCAACGATTAAAATTCCGTCTGCGCCTGCCGAGACACCGACATTTCCGCCGCGCCCCTGAAGCATATAAATCCGATCGGTGATTTTAATGGTTTTGACCGTAATTTCCTGTGTTTGATTTTCGTTTTCGTGTTTGCCGTGAGCGAAATTTAAGCCCGCGCACAAACTCACAAGAAATGATAGAACGACAAATTTTTTCAACATTTTGTTTCTCCTATTTAAGATTTACAATATCACATGACTAAAAGAGAAGAGCTGTGAGATTAAAACTTGCGGCTTTTCTTTTGTAGAGGCTGTTGATTTTTCTAAACCTTTGAATAAAGTCCTTATTTCACTTTGAAATTATATATTTATAAAAAATAAAATCTCTGTATTTTCCCTGTGAACCCTTTGTGTTGTCTGTGGTAAAATCTTTTAAAAATTATGATACAGGAAAATCCGAAACGAGTATTTTTGATTGATACTATGTCGCATATTTTTCGGGCGTTTTTTGCCCCGATGGGCAACAGAACCGAACCGCTTCGAAACTCTCGCGGGCAAGTTACGCAGGCTGTTTTTGTTTTTACAAATATGCTTCGCAAACTTCTAGCTGACGAAAAACCGGATTATATTGCCGCCGTATTTGATTCATCAACAAAAACTTTTCGGCACGAATCCTTTGCCCAATACAAAGCCAATCGCGCGGATATGCCCGACGATTTATCTTCGCAGATGCCGTATATCAAAAAGGTTTGCGAAGCCTTCGACATTCCGATTTTGAAACTAGACGGTTTTGAAGCCGACGACATAATCGGAACTCTCGCGCTGAAAGTTGCGGAAAAAGGAATGCAAGCCGTCATCGTGTCCAATGACAAGGATTTGTGTCAACTCGTGCGCGACCCGCTGATTGTTTGTATGCGGCAAAATTCGCAAAACGTGAAGCGCAAAGTTCCCGTTCCGCCCGTCGAGTGGTGCGACGAAGCGTGGGTCGAAACGAAATTCGGCGTGCCGCCCACGCGCATCGTTGACCTTTTGGGCTTGATGGGCGACTCGATTGACAATATTCCGGGCGCGCCCGGCATCGGCGAAAAAGGCGCGATGAAACTCGTCCAGCAGTTCGGCTCCGTCGAAGAAGTAATAAAAAATGCTGAACTGGTAACGCATAAAACGTATCGCGAAAGTCTGCAAAATAATCAGGATATTATCCGGCAATCGCTGGAATTAGCGACAATTCACACAACCGTTCAGGTTGAACTCGATTTAGACGCGCTCCGGCACAATGCGCCGAATCGCCAGCTTGCTTACGCGCTTTTCCGCGAGCTTGAATTTACGGCTTTGACCAGGGAGTTTGCCGATTCCGCGCCCTTGTTTGACGGCTCTTCAAACGCGCCGATTGTCGAAGCCGAAAGGCGTTATAAGTTAATCGACAACCGCGAAGATTTGGATAAACTCATCCGCAAACTCTGGGAAATTGATTTTTGGAGTTTTGAAGTTGACGATTCAAACTCCGGCGCAAAAGCTGATTCTTACGCGCGCAAAGAACCGCTTGGCGTAGCGATTGCGACCGGCGCGGGGGCGAGTCATTATATTGAT
>JALZOH010000154.1 GCA_030857305.1 Acidobacteriota bacterium | reverse complement strand
CGGTCGGCTCAAAACTTGAAATCTCCTGCTTTACGCCGTCTTCATAAAGCGCAAAATCTGCTTTACTTAAATTTGTAATCGGCTGCCCCTTGCTGTCCACGACGCCGACATTAAGCCGCACGATCGAGGAATCAACTTTGATAATGTCATCCTCTTGAGCGGCGATGACGGAAACACCGATTAATATGTATAAAAACAGTAGAAATATTTTTTGAAAATTCATAAGGCTACTTCAAATATTCAGACGCAATTAAACGAAACTCGGTTGCATACGGCGCTTGTTGCGAGATATATCTTAACATTAAAGAATTTATGGTTTATAATCTTACAAATATACCGAAATAATTGTGATTCTTTGTCAAGATTTGTTTTTTGCTCTTAAACCTTGCCGGTAGAAAAGGAAAGTTTATGCTTTTTAAGCCGAAATTTTGTTGTAGTTGCGGTGAAAAAATCGAGCGGCTTGATTGGAAAGCGTGGACCAGCAGACGTTTTTGTCAGCTTTGTGAAACAGATTACGGGCTTTATGATTGGATACCGAGAGTTTTGTTCGGTTTCGGTTTGTTTTTTGGAATTTTGGGGGTGAGTTTTTACTGGCAAAAACCTGCGAAATCTTTACATATATTAAATCATCAAAATTCTGATAATTCGCTACAGTCAATTAACAATTTAAAGAATCAAACAAATTCTTTGCAATCTTCGACAAATCAAAACGTTCAGGAAACGGCAAAATTGAATGATAGTAATTCCGGACAAAATGTCCAAAAGAATTTGCAGGCGGCTCTGTTAAAACAAAGCTTGCCCCAAACGCCGCAAATTAAACGAATTGAAAATGGAAAAGATGCGGCGCCGGAGACATCCTATTTTTGCGGGGCGCAAACAAAGAAAGGAACGCCTTGTGCGCGGCGGGTCAAAAGCAATTCGCGATGCTTCCAACACGTTGGACAAAGTGCAATGCTGCCGCCTGAAAAATTGAAAATAAATTAATATATAAAAAAGTAGTTTTTTGCTCAACCTCTTTAAGATTAAAAAAATTTTAGAAGCTATAATTGTTATTTAGCGTGGAACTCAACTGGAAAAGACGATGAAATTGTTAGCCCCGAACACCTTATTACAAAATCGCTATTTGATTGTTCATCTGATCGGCAAAGGCGGGATGGGCGAAGTTTATCTGGCGGTTGACCAGCGTTTGGGCAGCGCTGTCGCGATAAAACGCACTTCTTTTTCGGACGACGAAACGCTCGGCAACGCTTTTGAACGCGAAGCACGGACTTTAGCGCGCCTTCGACATCCGGTTTTGCCAAAAGTGAGCGATCATTTTATTGAAAATGATACGCAGTATTTGGTAATGGAGCATATTGCGGGCGAAGATTTGGCAGAACGGCTGACATCAAACAATAAGCCTTTTCCGCTGAGCTGGGTTTTATTTTGGGCTGACCAATTACTCGACGCGTTGTCTTATCTACACTCTCACGAACCGCCGATTATACATCGCGACATCAAGCCGCAAAACTTGAAATTGACCGGTGAAAATCACATTGTTTTGCTTGATTTCGGGTTATCAAAAAATAATACCGGCGAAACGAAAATTACAACTTTCGGAAGCATTGTCGGCTACACGCCTCATTACGCGCCGATGGAGCAAATTCGAGGCACCGGAACCGATGCGCGAAGCGATATCTACTCGCTTTCAGCAACGCTTTTTCAAATTTTGACAAATACCGTTCCGCCCGATTCTCTCACTCGTGCCGACGTTTTGATCAACGATAAACCTGACCCGATAAAACCGATCGATGCGATAAATTCAGAAGTCTCCAAAGCGGTTTCCGACGTGATTATAAAAGGAATGTCAGTTAGTCAGGAAAAGAGATTTTCAAGCGCGCGCGAAATGCAGAAAGCTCTGCGCGACGCATATGCCCTCAGGTTAGATAAAGCGCTCGCCCACAACCAAACTATGGCGACGGCTTCCGGGGCAGGCGCCATCGGAGAAAATAAATACGAATTTCCGTCCGCCTTTTCGCCTGATACAACCGCTCCGGACATTTCCTTCGACAAACAAATTGACAAAATATCATCCGGTAATTTGAATGAAACATCAAAATTCAATACCACTTTGCAAAAAGGAGAAAAATTCGGCGGCGAAAATAATGCGGCAAATGAAAGTTATTTGCCTTCGGAAAACAAATATTCTCAAACTTTTGTCCCGCCTGCTGCTCCCGAAGGCAAATTTTCAAATAATATTTTCGCAATTATCGGTGGCTTGGGCGCGTTGCTTGTTCTTGCCGTCGGCGCGGCGGGGCTGGCTTGGTATGTGATGGGCGGAGGAAGTAATCAAACACAGAGTGTTATTCCGGTGCCACCAGCAAGTGAGGCAAATATGATAGCGCCGACTCCTGCGCCGGTATTTGAAGCAATTACCAATACGAGTTCGGCAAATGAAGGCGGAATTGTTTCATCTAATACAAATAGCCAAACGGACGAGCAAAATAATGGAAAAACAACAGAGAATTCTCTTGATAAAAGAAAATCCGCACCGGCAGTAAAGCAAACTCCCGCCAGAGTTTCAGTGCCAAAACCGGCATCGCAAACCACCGCCGAAAAAGCTCCGCGACCAACACCGCTAGCTTCACCAAAAAAGACCCCGAAAAGCCAAAGAACAGAAATTCTTCAGTAAATTAGGAAATTAGAAAATGACGAAAAAGATTTTTTTATTATTAATTATAAACTTTCTACTTTTGAATATGTTTTCGGCGGTCGATATTGAAGTCAACGCCCAATCAAAAAAGCCGTCTGACAAAGCGAAAAAGTTGGCTAAACAAGGCGACCGGTTTTTCCAAAACAAAGATTACCGAAACGCGGTCAATAAATATGCCGAAGCTGTAATCCTTTCACCGGAGTTCGCCTCCGCGCATTTTTGGAAAGGTTACGCGCATTATAATCTTAAAGAAATTGACCAATCGATCGGAGATTTAAACGCTGCTTTTGAACAAGGTTATAAACCGCTTGACGTGTACAAACTTCGTTGGTATGCGTTTTACGAAAAAAAAAATTACGATTTAGCATTAAAGGATGTCCGGGAGGTTTTGAAACTTGAACCGGCAAATAAAGAGTTAAATATTGCCATAGGAAATATCTATCGCTCGCAAAAAGCTTTTCAAGAAGCGCTCGACGCTTATCAAAAAGTCGTCGAACTTGATCCGAATAACCGCGATGTTCACTATTTTATCGCTCTGTCTCATTTCAATTTGAACAATTTTTTACTTCAGGGAGCTGCTGCTGCTGAAGCAATAAAAAGAAACACACAATTTATTGGTGAGTCTTATTATTTGCTTGGAGATTCTCTGCAAAAAGCGAAAAAACCTGTTGAAGCGATTCAGGCGTATGAAAAAGCGCTGAACGTAAAAGCGGATATTCTTGAGGTTTATAATAATTTAGCCGAGCTTTACGGCAGTCAAAATCATTTTAACAAAGTAATAGATACGATTAAAAAAGGTTTGCACTTGTTTCCGGACGAAGGAAATTTGTATGTGAGTTTAAGTTGGTACTACAACTTAAATGACCAACCCGCTCAAGCAGTCGTGGCGGCACAAAATGCCGTCAAACTACTACCCGAACAAGCTGCCGGACATACAAATTTGTGCCGTGCCTATAACGATTTAAAAGATTATCAACTCGCTGTATCGGCTTGCGGAAATGCTCTGCGGATAAATCCGTCTGATGGTGAAACCAGTTTTTACCTTGGTCGTGCGTATGACTTATTGTCTAAACCGGATGAAGCTACCAAATATTATAAGCAGGCAGTTTCAGGGTTAGAAGAATTTACTCGCAATAAACCGAGTAATCCAGACGGATTTTATCTTTTGGGAAACGCTTTTTATGCTGATAATCAAACGGAGAAGGCTATCGAGGCTTACAAAAAAGCTTTAGAATTAAATCCCGGTTTTGCCAGAGCACATTATAATTTGGGTTACATATATTTTTTGAAAAAGGATATGGCTTCCGCCCTTGAGAAATATGATGTTTTGCTCAAAATCAATGCCGGTTTAGCTGAAAAGTTTAAAAAGGCAATCGAAAAGCGGTAATTTTTTGTTAAAAAATGATAAGTTTTGATGAATGATAGAATCTCTGATGAATATTCACCAGAGATTTTTAAATTTCATAAAAGTTTTAACCAAAGATTGATTTTGAAGGAAACTCAAAACTATTACCCATCAGAAAGTATGCCAGGTTCGGACTGTCGTGCGAACGGTCGTAACCGACGAGTTCAACGTAGGCGCGCCCCGATGTGTCTTTGCCACCGGCTTGACCGCTAACCTCACACGCGCCTTCCCAGTAAACAATCATCGTCGTTCCGCGCGTGTCCAGTTCCTGGTCCTGCATAACGGGCGTGACCGTTAAATCTAAATCAAACTTGGGAACTTTTAGTTTCCAGCCGCTTGGATAAACTGCTTTGGTAAAGGGGCTTTTCCAGTAACCGGTCGGCTCAATTGTAAAATCTTCTCGAGCAAGCGGCGAAAAATTGCCGTTTTTTTCAACGAATGTTCCGCTTGAAAATGGTGACACTGCGTTTAAGCCGTCTCGAATCTGGTAACACATCAATTCAGTTTCATTTTCTAATTGAACCGAAAACCAATCCCAGCCTTTCTGTTTTTCCGTCGGTGTCCACGTTCCGAATTCCCTGTCCATCCAAGACGATCCGGTAAAATGTTCGGTTTTACCGTTCCAGACAAGATCACCTTCCATCGCCATCCGCGTGTAGGAAAAATACCGCGAGGCTTCGCCCTCATCTTTAAAGGAAACCCCTTTTTTGTCTTTGCCGTTTAAAACCGGTTTTTTTGTTGGTTTGAGCGTCGCTTCGAAAACGACATCGCTGCCGATTGTGGCGCGCAGCACGTGTGTGTCGTGCGATTCGCGCAAAGACCAGTCGCCGAGCCGCAAATGAAAATGATCTTCGCTTGCCGAAGCCGGCAAATCAAAAAAACCGTTGGCGCTTTTGCGGTGCGAATAACGAAATTTTTTACCGTCGCAATCGGTTAAGGCAAAATGGGCGAAATAAATCGGATTACCAAAAAGACGAAGCGGCACGAGGCTGAATTTATCCAAATCTGTCCGCCGTTTGAAGAAAACAAGTTCAAAACCGAAATTCCTCCCCGAAGAAGTTTCGCCGTGTCCGGTGTAGTACCACCATTCGGTTTGGGCATTTTTATGGGCGTAAAGGTCGCGCGGCAAATTGACCGACTCAAGTTCCGTCCCGTCACGCAAAGTATCGGCTTTCCCCAAAAAAGTTTCCGCCGCGCCTTCCAAAAAATCAGAGGCGTTTTGTTCAAAACTTTCCAGAAAATCCTGAATATTATCCTGTATCGTATTTTGTACACCCATCCTTGTTATTCCTCGTCGATTAATATTTGTCTATTAAAAGCTATAACAATTTTGAGTTGTACGAAGCAAGTTGAAGTGAATAAATTAAAGAAGTAAAAGCAATTAAAAATTTAGCGCGCATCAACGTCAACACGCTGAATTTTTAATATTACGCGCACGGTTTTGTCTTCTCGATTGTCAAGTTTAGCGGAAACGAACGGAGCATAATCCGAGTCGGTTTTCAATGCTTTTTCAAGTTCGCGGACTGCCCAACGGTCGCTCGAAGGCTCGACGATTTCAGCGATTTGCGCGAGTCCGCTGCCAAAAACGTCTGCTACAATGACAACTTCGTCGTCCTTCATTTTTCCGCGTACAAGTGATTTTGTGACTGCAACTAACGCACCCTTCGGATTAATCGAAGGCGATTCATGCGAAATAGTCATCGCGGAAGAATCAGGCGTAGCTAATTCAAAATTTTGGGTTAAAGAATTAGCAAGGAAGACAGTTGATTTTTCAATTGGTTCAAGTCGTGCAATTTTAGTATTTGGCGATGAGCTGTTGGCATCTGACAGCAAACTCCACAAAAGGGTTAACCCGAGCAGCAGAGACATTGTCGTGCCAACGCTGTACGGAATCAAACGCATCTGCAACCACCCGCGCAAAGTTTCTTTTTTTACAAAAGATTCAAGAAAAACTCGCTCCGGCTTTTTAGATTGTGTTT
>JALZOH010000153.1 GCA_030857305.1 Acidobacteriota bacterium | reverse complement strand
GCCGCCGCTCGTTTGCCTGATTTTCGCCAGCGTTCTTTTAATTCTTTTCTTTCGCGCTAATCTTATAAAATTAGACGGCTGGTTTTCCGAGAGTTTTTCCACTTTGACAAATATTGCACACGCAAGCGTTTTGCTCACGCTGTTTGCCGCCTCCGCGCAAGTTTTTAACTCGCTTTTACCGGAGAGCGGTTTGCCGTTTTGGACGCTCGCTTTTTGCTTTTTCTGGACGCTCTGGAATAATCTGTTTGCCGATTTTGACGTAAAAAAACTGCTTCAAAGTTTAGGCGGTTTATTCGGATTGGCGTTTGTCGTGAAGTATTTAATTCTCGCAAATTTGACCGCGCCGACAAGCGGAAGTTGGATACAGGGAATTTTCCAAAATCCGACGAAAGAAATTTTTACATGGATTTTGGATTTGCCGAAATACTCATCCGGCACCGGCTACATTCAATTTTTTACGATTCTTTTCTACCTGATTGGGTTGTTTTTGCTGAAACCGCAAATGATTTTAGATGAATCCGGCACCGACAGGAAATAAATCTACTCAGTGTCGATAATTAATTCAAACGGCGCATCTTCCAAAACTTCTTCGGAAATTATTGTATAAAGATTAACCGCATCCTGCCGCGAAACTTGCTTTTTGTCGGGAACTTGCGAGACAGAGACTTTTGTTAAGCGGTTACCCTTTTTTATCTTAATTTCGTCACCCGCTTTTATTTCACGCGAAGATTTTGCCGCGAAATTATTGACGCTGACCAATCCCGCATCGCAAAACTTTTGTGCAAGGCTTCGGCGCGCTATTAAACGACTGGCTTTAAGAAATAAATCAAGACGCATAACTTCAATGAAAAAATGAAAAAGTGAAAAATGAAAAACTATAATTCTTCATCTTCCACTTTTCAATATTTATTCTTCGTTATTTACTTTTTTTGGTTTCAACCTTTTTCTCTTCGGTAAAGAGGTTCGGCGCAACCATCGGGCGGTATGTTTCATTGATTTTTATATACGCATCCGAGCGCAAAGTTGTCATATATTTTTTGCGCGCATCGGGAATTTTTTCGACAGTCAAAGCTTTTCGCACCTCGTTTTCATCAAAAAATGATTCATTGCCGGCGGTTTGTCTCGCATCAATACGCAAAATTTCAATGCCTTCGACAATTTCAATCGGTTCGCTAACGCCGTTTACTTTGACATTTTGGAGAGGTTTGGCAAATCTTTCGTCTAATTCTTTGATATTGAAAGTCCCGACTTTTCCTTTTGTTTCTTTCGCGTCCTGACGGTCTGAGTTCTCGACCGCAAGCTTTCCGAAATCCGCTCCGGCGCGCGCTTGAGCGACAAGTTGTTTGGCTTTTTCCTTAACCGCATCCGTATCACGTCCGGCAAAACCCAAAAAGATTTCGCTGATCGAAATGGTTTCAGGCTTGGTAAATTTTGCTTTATTGGCTTCAAAATAACTTTTTACTTCTTTGGGAGTCCAGCCAAAGTAAATTTTTGAATCGACTTCGCGCTGCAAAACCAAATCTCTCGTCATTTGTTTACGCCACATCTCGCGGATCGCCGCTGCATCAGCCCCGCCTTTTTCCATTTCCTGATAAAGAGCGTCTAAGGATTTCAGATTTTGCTGTTTCATAATATCCAAAAAACGCTGATTGATTTGCGCTTCGACATCCGTTTCAACACCCATCTCTTTACCTTTTTGGATAAGCAGTTCTTCGTTGATAATATTGGCGATCATTTCGCCTTTCTTTGCTTCAATTTCAGCTTGAACCTGTTCGCGCGGTTTTTTGCTTTCCTGAACAAACGAATCTACCGCTTCTTTCATTTCACGATTGACGCGCGAGAGCGTAATCACACCGTCGTTAACCTGCGCAACTACTTCGTCAACCACCTTTTGTTCAGTTTCCTGAGCAACAGCGGGGACGACGGAAAATACTAAAATTGCAATTAATAGAATTGCGGAGTTGATATTTTTCACTTTTTTACTCCTAAAATAAATAAACTCGAAAATCTTAAACTTTAATAATAATTATTGGCAACTGAGAAGTTTGATGCGAGAAGGCGTTTTTAAGTTTCTTTCGGATTTTTATAATCGGGAAATGTATAATTTGTAAAGAAACTTGTTTATTGATTTATTTTAACAGCCTTTTTCACTTAAAACCACTAACTGAATTCGGCTGACTCAAATAGTTCTCCGGTGTTGATCAGTTTTGTTTGTAAAAACAGACAGTATTAGGTTACAAAAATCGGCTTGTTGATCAAAAATCATTTCACTTTCGACCACGTAACAAGGCAAACTTAAATTTAATTCTTTAAGTTTGACGGCGTCTTTAGCGGTTGTCAGCAAAAATTTTGCGTTTTTTCGTTTGGTTTCGGCTTCAAGTTTGAAAACGTCGGCTTGCGAGTAAAAATAGTGGTCGGAAAATATCTTCTCCGCAACTAAAGTAAACTTTTCACGCTTTAGCTGCTCGAAAAAATTGTGCGGATTTCCCAATGCGCAAAAAGCTAAACAGTGGTCGGTGGTCGGTGGTCGGTGGTCGGTCGCATGTCGATGCGAATCTTGTGTTGATGCGTGAAAATCTTTTAGGTCAATAAATCGCGCGGTTTTATTTTCGGTGACAAAAATTTTGCAATGCGCGTTCGTTTTAGAAATTTGCAATTTCAAATTTGCAATATATTTTTCTTCAACTAGATTTGCTCTGGTTAAAACAATCGCATCGGCGCGTTTTAGATTTTCGAGCGGTTCGCGCAAAGTACCGGACGGAAGCAACTTGCCGTTACCAAATGGATTGGTTGCATCAACCGTCACAATATTTAAGTCGCGCTTAACCCGTAAATGTTGAAAAGCGTCGTCGAGTACAAAAATAGTTACATTAAATTTCGCCCGCGCCCATTGTCCAGCCGCAACGCGATTTCGATCGGCAATAATGATCGCTTTCTTAAATAGTTTATTGGCAAGCTCAAATGGTTCATCGCCAGCCTCGAAAGCGTTTGTCAATACATTTTTTCCATCAGAAACAAGAATCCGTTTTCGGGGGTTAGCGCGTCCGTAACCGCGCGTCAGGATACAAACCTTTTCATCGTTTTCGGCTAAAATTTCGGCAACCAGAGCAACTAGCGGAGTCTTTCCGGTTCCACCAACGGTGATGTTTCCGATGCTGATGACGGGAACTTCGAGCGAAACGGATTTAAAAAAGCCTTTTTCATAAAGCGAATTTCGTGTTTTTATGATTGCGCCGTAGAGCCGGGAGAACATAATAAAAAAGTGGAAAGGGAAGAGCGGAAAGTGAAAAACTTATTTAATTAGTCATTTATTATTTAAAGTTCAACTTATTTAATGATAGAAAATCAGCATCTCAAATTTTACATTTCAATAAAGTTTTGCAAAAGTTTTTTGCCCTCGGTCGTCAAAATTGATTCGGGATGAAACTGGACGCCTTCTATTTTATAAGTTTTATGACGCAAACCCATAATCAAGCCATCGGGCGAAGTGGCGGAAATTTCCAAACATTCGGGCAGCGTACCGCGTTCAACAATCAAAGAATGATAGCGTCCGGCGCTAAAATTATCTTCTAAGCCGGCAAAGATAGTTTTCCCGTCGTGCCGTATTTCAACCGGTTTTCCGTGAACCGGTTCGGGGGCGCGAATAACTCGACCGCCGAACATCTGTCCGATTGCCTGGTGTCCCAAACAGACGCCTAAAATCGGCACTTTATTCGTAAATTGTTTCAAAACTTCGAGTGAAATTCCGGCATCATCAGGACTCCCGGGTCCCGGCGAGATTAAGATTTTTTCAGGCTGAAGCGTATTTTCTATTTCTTCGATAGACACTTCATCATTACGGCGCACAATTACCTCCGCGCCGAGTTCTCCAAGATACTGCACGAGATTGTAGGTGAAAGAATCGTAGTTATCTATTACAAGAATCATAAATTACTCTGGTTTGAATTTTAACTTTAAGAGCAATATTTGCCAACATCACGTCCGGATTTCGTGAAATCGAATAAAAATGTTTATAATTATTGATTGTCCAAGTTCATATCCGACAACTTTTTACTAAAAAGTTGTCGGACTTGGATTTTTAACTTTTAAATTATTGATTGATTGGAACACGATTTAAACTGACTTTATGAGCAAACGTGATTATTACGAAATTTTGACCGTCAGCAAGAATGCGGCGGACGCCGATATCAAAGCCGCTTATCGCAAACTTGCCATCAAATATCATCCCGACAAAAATCCTGATGACCCGAACGCCGAAGAAAAATTCAAAGAAGCGGCGGAAGCGTATTCGGTTTTGTCCGATTCGCAAAAACGCGCCAGCTACGACCGCTTCGGGCACGCAGGAGTTGGCGCCGGTGCCGGAGGCGTCGGTTTTAATCCGGGATTTTCCAACATCGAAGACATTTTCGATATGTTCGGTTTCGGCGATATTTTTGGCGCGCAAGGCGGCGGAGGCTCCAGGCGCACAGCCGTCCAGCGCGGCGCGGATTTGCGCTATGATTTAGAAATTACGCTCGAAGAAGCGGCTGCCGGAAAGGAAGAAAAACTTCGCATTCCGCGTCTCGAAAAATGCGACGTGTGCGACGGCAAAGGCGCGGAAAAGGGAACTCGAGTCGAAACTTGCCCAACCTGCAAAGGAAGTGGTCAGACGCGCTATCAGCAAGGTTTTTTTCATGTGATGCGAGACTGTCCGAATTGCGCCGGTAAAGGACAAATCATCAAAAATCCGTGCAAAAATTGTCGGGGCGCCGGACGTGTAGAAAAAGAAAAAACGCTCGAAGTGAAAATTCCAGCAGGCGTGGAAACCGGCTCGCGTCTACGCGTCACCGGCGAGGGTGAAGCAGGAGCGCAAGGGGGACAATCAGGCGATTTGTTTGTCGTCATACACGTCGCCGAACACGAAATGTTTGAGCGGCAGGGCGCAAATCTTTATGTTGCCGCCCCTCTCACCTTTGCGCAAGCCGCGCTCGGTGCAGAAATTGACGTGAAAACTTTAGACGGCGAGGAGAAATTAAAAATTCCCGCCGGAACGCAGACGGGAACCATCTTCCGAATCAAAACCCAGGGAATGCCGGCACTCGGCGGACGCGGAAAAGGAGATTTATTTGTTGCCGTCACACTGATTACGCCGAAAACGTTAACCAAAGAACAGCGCAAACTGCTCGAACAACTCGCCGACGTCGAAGACATTGATTTTCAGGACGAATCATTTATTGATAAGGTGAGAAATATTTTTGGATAACGGCGGAGTTGACGTGGGGCGAAACCGCCACGGGCAAGTTTGGGTTTAACGGACAACGTTGATAAGTAAGTTGCTGCCCGCGCCCTCACGTCTAATGACTTATTCGGCATCGCGTTGTTTTCTTTTGGTTTTCTTGTGCTTCGTAATAGCTAATCAGAAAGGCAACAATGCCGATGAACAGACAAAGCGGCGAAAATAAAATTGTATCCCAACGCGCAAAGTTTGTATCAGTAACGCTTTTGAAAAAGCCGACATATCGGAAATCGCCGATTGTCCGAAGCAGAAACAACAGCGAAATTACCCAAGTTCCCGAATAGAAAATCCAACTTGGGACAAATGCGCCCCACATTTTAAGTCGTCCAAGCACGACGAGCATTGCGGCGAAAAGTGCCGCCGCTACTAAAATCGCCCAGAACGGCGTAGGGCTCAAAAGACGTTCGCCGCCGACGGTCGGAATAGCCGCGCCGCTTCCAAATCTGCCGCCAGCTGCCCAATACAAATGAAAAAAACTCAAAATTGCGAAAATTACCGCCAGCAAAATCCCCAAAATGCGAATCATAGATATATTTCCTTGCGACAAATTGCGCTCACGCGCTCATTACAAGCGGAATGCTTGCGCTCCAGTCGTTCGATTTATGCACAGGCTATAGGTATTTAAGTTGTTCATCATTTTTCGGTCTTCAAGAAATTCAGGAGGTAGCCGCCCAACGATTGAGTTGAGGTGGGGCGAAACCGCCGCCAAGTCCGCTAAGATTTGACGGATAACGCGATAACAAAGTCGCTGTTTCGCCCTCACGTCCATTGATTTGTTATGTTCTGCCTTTATTCGTGTAGCCG
>JALZOH010000152.1 GCA_030857305.1 Acidobacteriota bacterium | reverse complement strand
TCCGCTATCGGCGCTAATGGATAAGGCTTCTTTGACAAAATCCAGTTCGTCACCATTTCGTCTAACGCGCCAAAAAGAATTTTTGAGCAAACCGTGGCGTTTAAATCTTTACGAAAAATACCTGTTTGCTGTCCCTCTTCAATTGTTTGATGAATTATTTCCAGGTATTCGGCGAAACCGGCGGCGGAGAATTCCTCCATAAACTTGGTCGAACCGCGCAGTTCAACTTGAAAGACAATCGCTAAGTTGCGGTCTGCTCCAAGTTTTTCGAGATGCAATTCGGCGATTCTTTGCAATCTTTCAGCAGCTTCTTTTATTTCTGAAATTTCGCGCTTGCCTTCGCTGATAAATTCTTCCATCGCGCGGTCAAAAATCGAATGCAGAATTTCGTCTTTGCTTTTAAAATAGAGATATACCGTGCCGTCGGCGATTCCCGCTTCACCAGCGACGTCGGCGACTTTTGAATTAAAGAAACCCTTTTGGGCAAAAACTTTGACTGCGGCATTTAAAATCGCTTCGCGTTTGTCAGAGATAACCGCGCGAGCCGCTCCGTTTGTGCGGGTTGAACGTGACATATTTCCCCTGAAATGCTGAATGGCTATTCATTCATTTTTATGAGAGTAACTGGAAAATATGATTTTGGCAAACTTTTTTATCTCTTGCGGAGTTTTTCTCTATCTAAGCATCAAGAACTGCGTCAAATTATTGGGCGTAACCGTTTGGATGCGCTAGATGCCACGCCCACGCGCTTTCGATGATTGATTCGAGATCGGGGAATTGTGGATTCCAACTTAAAACTTCGCGTGCTTTCTTCGCGTCGGCAACAAGGCGAGAAGGGTCGCCCGCGCGACGCGGAGCGATTTTCGATTCAATATTTTTGCCTGTCATTTTTCTTGCCGCTTCGATGACTTCGGCGACTGAATAGCCGCCGCCGTTGCCGAGATTGACAAATTGAGAATCACCGCCGCCGCGTAAATACTCTAGCGCCAGAATGTGTGCCTGACTTAAATCCGAAACGTGTATGTAATCCCGGATGGCAGTGCCGTCGGGCGTTGGGTAATCGTTGCCGAAAATTGAAATAAATTCTCGTTTGCCTTGTGCGACCTGCAAAATGAGCGGAATCAGATGCGTTTCCGGTTCGTGATGCTCGCCGCACTTTTCGGTCGCCCCGCAAGCGTTAAAGTAGCGCGGCGCAACATATTTCAAACCGTAAGCCGCGTCGTAATCAATAAGGGCGCGTTCAACCATAAATTTCGACCAGCCATATGGACTGGTCGGGAACTGCGGATGCGCTTCGTCAATCGGAACATATTGCGGTTCACCGTAGGTTGCGCAAGTTGAAGAAAAAATAAACTTTTTGACGTCGTTTGCGATTAGGACGTCAAGAAGACGAAGCGTCTCGGCGAAATTGTTTTGATAATAAATCTGCGGTTTTTCAACCGATTCGCCTACAAATGCAAACGCTGAAAAATGCATACAGGCTTCTATTTCGTGACGCTTTACGATCAGCGAAACCAAATCGGAATCACCGATGTTTCCTTCGTAAAAAATTACATCGTCGTCAATCGCCTTTTTATGTCCGTAAGAAAGGTTGTCCAAAACAACCGCCTTTTCGCCCCTTTTGATTAAATCTTCGACAACGACGCTGCCAATGTAGCCTGCGCCGCCGGTAACTAATATTGCCATAATTTACAAGTATAAAATTTTTCGGTTTAAGTTTCGAGAGCCGAACGGCGCGCGTCAATTATATTTTCTGTTTTCGGAGCAGCGGCGGCAAAAGATTCGGTTTTGTTATCCGCAATATTTGCTTCGGGCAAAAAATGATTAAGGAGACTACGAATTTTCAGTTTGTCGTTTTCTTCGACCGCTTGTTGAAAATTGCTTAGAATATTAGCGACATCTTCGCCCTTATAAGTCGCAATTTTACCGATAAAAATTTTGGGGTGCCTGGTTTTTAGAAGGTTTTCGCCGGTAATTTCGAGTTCTTCAAAAAGCTTTTCGCCCTGCCGGATGCCTGTAAAAACAATGTCAATGTCTTCGTAAGGCTGAAGACCGGAAAGCCGAATCATATCTTCCGCGAGGTCCAGAATTTTAACCGGCTCGCCCATATCGAGAATAAAAATTTCGCTGCCCGTGCCGATTGCGCCCGCTTGCAAGACGAGTTGCGCGGCTTCCGGGATTGTCATAAAATACCGCGTCATCTGCGGATCGGTGACCGTTATTGCTTTGCCGTTTTGAATTTGTTCACGAAAAATCGGCACTACCGAACCGGTCGAGCCAAGCACGTTGCCGAAACGAACCGCCATATAATGCGTTGGATAAATCCGGTTTAAATCCTGCAAGACAATTTCCGCGATGCGTTTTGACGCGCCCATTATGCTCGTCGGATTAACGGCTTTGTCGGTGGAAATTAAAACAAAATCCTTCGCGCCGTACTCGCCCGCGAGTTCGCCGATTAACTTTGTCGCAAAAATATTATTTTTTATCGCTTCGGTCGGATTTATCTCCATCAGCGGAACGTGTTTATGCGCGGCGGCGTGAAAGACGACTTCGGGTTTAAATTCTTTGAAAATTTCCCGCATCCGCGGCGCGTCACAGATATCTGCAAGCAGCGGAACGAATTCGGTTTCAGGGAAACTTTTGGTGAGCTCGCGCTCGATTTGAAAAAGAGCAAACTCTGTCCGCTCAATTAGAACAAGGTTTTTAGGATTAAAATTTGTAATTTGCCGGACGAGTTCCGACCCGATAGAGCCGCCGGCGCCGGTTACCATTACAGTCTTGGAAGTCAAAAAATCATGTAAATTTTCGTCGTCGAGCTCGACCGGAGCGCGTCCCAGAAGGTCTTCAATCTGCACGTCGCGAATATGGTTGATCGAAACTCGTCCATGCGCGATTTCATTTAAGCTCGGCACGATTTGTGCTTTGACCGGAATTGCCCGACAGACGTCTAAAATACGCCGAATTTCTTTACTGTTTGCCTGATCGATCGCCAGCACTACCCGGTCAATATGCAATTCGTCGGCAAGGCGCGCCAAATCATCGGTTGTTCCCAAAACTTTGATGCTGCCGACGCTTCCGCCTTTCTTGTACCTGTCATCATCAATAAAACCTTTAATATCGAGTTCGGTATCGGCGCGACCGAGAACTTCCTTGACAGTTGCCGCGCCTAACCTTCCCGCGCCGACAATTAATGTAGACTTAGGAATCTTGCGCCTTTTTCCAATCTGAAACTTTCCCTTTTCGCTCGATTCGTAGTAAAAGCGGCGCAAAACGCGCAGAGCAAGGAGTCCTGCGAAGGCAAAAATCGTGTCCATTAAAATAATTACGAGCGGAACTTGCCAGCGAATAAATCTTTCAGGCGAAAAAAGTAATCTGACTAAAACTAAAATAACGCCCGACATCAACGCGGCTTTGAGAAATGCTTTGATGTCTTCGAGGCTCACGTATCGCCAAATTATCGAATAAGCGCCGACGAGGAAGAGTGACGCAAATTGAACCAGCACAACAAAAGGAAGTTGATTGAGGGCATTATCGACGTAGTAGTCGTTTAACTCAAAATTAAATCGGAAAAGATAGGCAAGAAAAAAAGCGCCGCACAAAACAGCGACATCCGCCAGAAACTGAAACGGACGCCGCAGAAACCAAAAACGCTCTTCAGTTTGATTACTCGCGCGCAGACTTTTCATAACAAACAATCGAAGGAATGCTTTTATTGAAATTACTTGGAACGCGCCAAACTGTCAAATTACAGTCTAATTGCAAACTCTCCGGGTACAGTTAACATTTGAGTCATTTTATAACTGCAAATTTTGCGTTCGCAGGTCTTAATTCCGGAGTTATTCCGAGCAACCGATTCGATAAAAGGTTGAATCATAGACGAGATTGGTTTATCCTTTGCTAGAAAAGAAATTATAGAATTAGAGGTTTTATATTATGAAGGTCAGAATTTCACTTTTTTTCGCCCTTTTCGTTGGTCTGTTCCAGATTGGTTTTGGTCAGGAAGTTCTTGTTTCGTCTGATGGACAGCGCGGCTATCTGCTCGGTCCTGGTGATATTGTCACCGGAAAAGTTTTGAACGAGCCGCAATTTGATTTTGTCGCGACAATTGACGAAGACGGTAAATTTCAAGTGCCGTTTTTCGACAAATCAGTTTTCGCCAAATGCCGTACGGAAAACGAACTTCGCGGCGATGTAACGCAGCTTCTGGCAAAATATTTAAGAACTCCGCAGGTCAGCGTGACCGTCACCGAACGCAAAAGCCGCCCGCCCGCAAGTATCTACGGAGAAGTTAAAACTCCCCAGACAGTTGATTTACGCCGGAAAGCGACTTTGCTTGAGCTTTTATCCTTTGCCGGTGGCGTAACCGAAGATGCCGGCGGCACGGTACAAGTTTTTCGGACACAGCCGCTGATGTGTTCTGAAGACGGCGAGGAAGACCCTTTGGCAACAAATAGCGAAGACCGTTTAGAAGTTCCTTCACGGATATATAGCTTAAGCAATATCAGACAGGGGCGTGCGGAAGCAAATCCGGTAATTTATCCGGGCGACGTTATTGTTGTGCTAAAAGCCGCACCGATTTATATCATGGGTGAGGTTATTCAGCCCGTAGGAATGCGCCTGCCCGAAGGCGGTTTATCGCTTGCACAAGCGTTAGCGATGGTTGGCGGAGTTAGACGTGAAGCCAAAACAAAGGATGTAAAAATTTATCGCCTTAAAGCTAATTCAAAAGATAGAGAAACTATTTCTGTAAATTATGACAATATCAAAAAAGGTCAGCAAAAAGACGTGATGCTCGAGCCTTACGATATTATCGAAGTTGATAAATCAAAGAAAAGCATTCAAAAAATTATTTTTGAAACTATAACCGGTGTCGGTCGGCAGGCTGCCGCTAGTATGACCGGCAGCATAACTAATAGAATCCTTTATTAAAAGGAAAATGTTCGTATAAAAATTTTGCATGTGAAAACCGTAAGCCGTTGGTAGGAATATCAATAACTTACGGTTTTTTTATTGGCGATGTTTTAGAAGTAAAACTTTTACTCGTTTTCTTTTTCAATCTTTGTTATTTCATCCACGCGTCTTCCGTGCCTTCCGCCTTCAAATTCTGCGTCCAAAAAAGATTTGACAACATTTTTTACTTCTTCGGGCGAAATCATTCGCGCCGGAACGCTCAAAACATTCGCGTCGTTATGCTGGCGGGCGAGCCGCGCGGTTTCTTCGTTCCAGGCAAGCGCGGCGCGTACACCGCGAATTTTATTGGCGGCGATTTGCATTCCATTGCCCGAACCGCACACTAATATTCCTTGTTCGGCTTCGCCGTTTGCCACCTTTTCCGCCACCTTTTTGGCATAAATCGGATAGTCAACCGAGTCAATCGAATTGGTGCCTACGTCCTCATATTCAACTCCGAGTTCGTCAAGCTGACGCTTAATTTTTTCTTTATCTGTAAAACCCGCGTGGTCTGAGCCGATTGCGATTTTCATTTTTTAAATTATCCTTTATGATTTAATTTAATTTTAACCGAAATTTTGCTTTTTATGAAGAAATTCTGACAACAAGTTATTTCAGATTCTGCCAGGCAAATTACGAAATTAATTTGTTTTGTATAGTTTGAAAATAAAAAACCGCTGTCATCCGTCTAAAGGATGACAACGATTTAACCAACCCTTGCTCGTTCTTTTTAGTTTATAAGTTATTTTTCGATCAATTTGATCAATCAAAAACAAATCAAAATTAAAAGACAAAGTTTTCAGAAAGATTTTGGCTTTGTCGTTAAAAATCGTCAAACATCAATGAGCGGTTTGTACGATTTTTATGTTATAAATTTACAAATTTCTTGTCAAGTACGATCGAGTGGATTTTGATGGACAATGAATAATTATTCTACTACTGAAATAAACGCCGGTCGATATAAAATTATTTATATAATGGTGTTTGTGCGTTTTGAGCGTTTTATGTAGAATGTGCAATAGAGATGTCCAAATTGTATTTGTTAGAATTACCCCGGTTAAATTTTCTAGAGTAGATATTCGTTCACATAAATCTTAAAATAAGATGACAAACTTAAAGTGTCTGACTAC
>JALZOH010000151.1 GCA_030857305.1 Acidobacteriota bacterium | reverse complement strand
TTTGCCGAGCGTCTCAAAGACCGCGAGCATCGAAGGTCCGACGGCTAAACCCGTGAGCAAAGTTCTCGCGCCGTTCATTATCACGCCGAATTTTGTGTCTTTCTCTTCGGTGAATTGTTTGATAACCGTTTCGAGCGTGTCGTGCGTGAAGTCTTCGACAGTTTCGAGCATTTCCGCCAATTCGGGCAGCCACATTTGCAAATCGGGAAACTTTTTCAAATTTTTAGCGATTGCGTCAGGGTCGAAATCGAAATCTTCCGAGAAAAATGCGCGTCCCTGACTGGAGAAATCTTTGAGCGTGAAAAATCTTTCGCGGATTAAATCCACGGTTTTCTCAAAGTGGATTTTGTCGTCGTCACCGTATTCGTCGCGCCAGAGTTTGGCGGATTTTAATTCGGGTTTGACGAGCGGTATCAAATCTTCGAGCGGCATTGTGCGAA
Organism: Acidobacteriota bacterium; assembly: GCA_030857305.1. Taxonomy (GTDB): domain Bacteria; phylum Acidobacteriota; class Blastocatellia; order Pyrinomonadales; family Pyrinomonadaceae. The sequence goes on along the minus strand of JALZOH010000151.1, from coordinate 5,648 downwards.
TGTATTCGGCGTTCATCCACATTGCCTTATCGTCCGTCCAGTGGCGCGGGTCGTTCGCGTCGAAATTGAAAACGGCGTTGTTTTTATGAATGTGGTCGAGCGAAAATTTACTCGTCAATTCTTTCATCGAATAAATCTCTTGTTCTTCGCCCGCCGACCAGCCCAAAAGAACAAGAAAATTGCGGAACGCGGCGGCGACAAAACCGTTGTCGCGATAAGTCGTCATCGAAACGACTTCACCGTGTTTGCGTTTCGAGAGCTTGCCCTTATTCGGCGCGAGAATCAACGGCAGATGCGCGAACGTCGGCTTCAACGCGCCCAACGCTTCGTAAATCAAGACCTGCTTGTGAGTGTTCGTCAGATGGTCTTGCCCGCGAATAACGTGCGTGATACGCATTTCGATGTCGTCGCAAACGACCGCAAGATTGTAAAGCGGATGACTGTCGGAACGAAGCAGAACCAAATCTTCAATCTCGCTGTAATCGCGTTCTTGTAAACCATAAACCGCATCTTCAAACAGAGTTTTTCCGCTTGCCGCAACTTTCAGACGAATCGCAAACGGCTCGCCCGTCTCGGTTTTGCGGTCGCTTTCTTCTTTCGACAAATCACGAAACGGATTGTCGCGCAAATCTTTCTGCGCGCGCGCCCGCTCGACAATTGCATCTTTTACGTTTTGATCCGAACGAGCTTCTTTCGGCGTGAAATCACGATAGGCTTTGCCTTCGTTTAATAATTTCAGTGCGATTTCACGATGTTTCAGCGCGTTGCCGGATTGATAAACAATTTCCTCGTCGTGCTCTAACTCAAGCCATTTCAATCCGTCAAGAATCGAACGCGTGGATTCTTCGGTCGAACGTTGCAAATCGGTGTCTTCTATTCGCAAAAGAAATTTCCCGTTCGTATGTTTGGCAAAAAGATAATTAAAAAGCGCGGTTCGAGCAGAGCCAATGTGCAGATAACCCGTCGGTGACGGGGCAAAACGAACTCTTGTTTCCATAAAAAATAGTTTCCCGCAAAAGCGCAAAGAGCGCAAAGCAATAAAGTTTACAGTTAATCGGATTAAATTAACCTGTAAAATACAAAAAGCTATCAAACTTAAAAAGTTGATAGCCGACCGTGAAATCCAAAATCCAAAATAAAACTGGCGGAGACGACAGGATTCGAACCTGTGGAAGACTTTTGATCCTCAACAATTTAGCAAACTGCCGCTTTCAGCCACTCAGCCACGTCTCCGCTTTTGTTTTACGCTGAGCTTGCCATATAGCAGACTTTGAGCGTAAAGCGTAAAACTTATTCTAGCCAAGAGGCAAACTTTGTCAAGTTCATCGCATCACATAAAGCAAAATTCGCTCGTGCTTTTGCGCTTGACACATTTGACGTTTAGACAGAAAATACAAAATGTGCGCGGATTGTTTAATTTTTAACCTTATAAAAGTTTCCGAGATTCCTATAAACTATAGCTCTCCATGAAACTGTTGTATTTGAGGTTGCTTTTCAAAATGTCTTTGTTCCCTTTACCAACTAAAAATTTTTTGAAGTCGATTTTAGTTTTGTTGACTGCTTTTTTCGCGGCTTTTATTTCCGCACCTGAAATACGCGCTGGTGTTGTCGTTCAAAAAAACGGAAGCCTCGGTATTATCAAAGGAGTTGTGCGCAATGAAGCGGGAAGTCCGATTGCCGATGCCACCGTTGCAATTTTTCGCCCCAAAACTTCGAGAATTTTGAAACAAGTGCGTTCGGCTTCGGATGGCAGCTTTTTGGCGAAAATTCTGCCCGGAACTTATTCGGTATTAGCCGTCGCGCAGGGATTTAATCCGGCAACTCTTTTGGAAGTCGAGGTCAGTCGCTCAACCGAGTTAGTTTATAAATTTAATTTAGAGCGTTCAGGAAGCGGCAACACGCTGCCTGAAAAAATCGTCGACCGCAACAGTTCAAAATCGCGCATTCGGGCGGCGCACAGTCAACGTTCGATTTATCAAAATCAGGAAGGCGCCTCGCTAATTGTTGAAAGCAAAACTGCTGAAGAAAATGTTGAAAAAATCGAGACCGCACTGTCAGATGATGAATCTGCGGACAATGAAGAAAGTAGTTCGATAGAGCGTGGACAAACCGTCGTTGAAACATATTTTGCAAATACAGGTGAGAGCAGTTACAAAGGCGTAAATTTTGCGACACTTCAGCCTTTGAGTGAAGATTCGGAAATTATTTTCGCCGGACAATTCGGCACAAATAAATCTGCTCCGCAAAGATTTGAAACCAGCTTAAATTTCCGCGCCGGCGACAACCACAAAATTCATTTAAGCGGCGCGGTTTCCAAAATCGGTCGAGTTAAGCTTGAAAATACAAATAAATCACTCGGTCAAATTTCTTTTCAAGCATTAGACGAATGGAAAACTCGGAGCGGCGTGATTGTGGTTGTCGGCGTTGATTACTCAAAGTTTGTCGGTGCCGGAAACGATTTTTCACTTACTCCGCGCTTTGGTCTTCAATTTGATGCGAATTCTAAAACTCGTTTCCGCACGGCTTACACGGGAGTGACGGAACAGGGCAGCTGGCAGAACGTTGTCGAACTGGAAGATGCACAAGTTATATTCCGTGAACCAGTTTCGGTTCAAGACATTATAGTTGAGGATAACAAGCCGAAAATGAATAAAAGCCGTCGGCTTGAATTCGGTGTCGAGCGTGTTTTGTCCAATAAATCTAATATCGAAGCTAACGCTTTTTTTGATACGGTGAGTGGTCGCGGGGTCGGCTTAACAAGCGTTTCTTTTGATAATTTGGACAATAGCGGTTATTTTGGCGAATTTGTTTCCAATCAACAAGGCACGGCGCAAGGCGTCAGAATAGTTTATACGCGCCGGATAAACGGAACTTTCAGTACATCGGCGGGTTACGCATTTGGAAACGGACAGAGACTTTCAGAAAAAGCGTTGACGAATCCGGCAAATGTTTTTGAGAATGATTTTTTTCAAACGTTCGTCGGTCAGTTCGATGCCGATTTTGAAACCGGAACGCAAGTCAAAACGATATTTCGTCTTTCGCCCGAAGCAACCGTCTTTGCGATTGATCCGTTTGCCGGCAGAATGGCTATTTATGATCCGAGCCTCAGCATTATGGTGACGCAATCTCTGCCGACTTTGGGATTGCCGTTTCGGGCGAAGGCGGTTCTCGACGCGCGAAATCTTTTTGATCTTCAAACCGGCGTGGACGGCGAGGAAGGAAGCCTAAAACTTAATTCCGGACGAAGAATATTGCGCGGCGGAATTTCATTGAGATTTTAGATTCTTAACACAAAATTAAATATTATAAATCCAAAGTTTCTAACGGCTTTGGATTTTTTCATTTCCATAATCTTGGATTTTTAATAAAAAGTTGTAGGTAAAATTGCTTATTGAAACTTTATAAGAATTAAAAGTCATTATTTCCTAACAACTTACATTGTTCCAGAGATAAAAAACTACTGGAACGTGTTTTGCCTCTGAAAAACTGGTGAAGTTTGCTTTGATAAAATGAAGGGAAAGATTTTAACAAGTTGGAGTTTAATGTGGCTTTTGGCGACGGTTTTATTCGTTGTCGGCGCTACTCTAAATCTTTCGGAACGCGCCTTTCATAATCTTCCGCCGACGGACGGCATTCTCTGGCTGCAAAAAGCCGATGGTATTTACGCCGAGCGAGTTACGCCGAGTTTGGCTGGTTCACGGGCGGGCATCGCAACCGGCGATAAGCTGATTGGAATCAGTTTGCAAGGTGAAAAAACTCAGGAAATCGTATCAGCCAGCGATGTCCAGCTTTATCTTGAAACTGCCGGAGTTGACGGTAATTTAACTTACCTCTACCAGCGTCCTTCTTATGCTTTTGCTAATAATTTTTATTACGCCGATTTATCGCACATTGATACTTTACCGCGTTGGACGGCAGCGGGAATTTTCTTGCTGCTGGTTGGTGTAATCTGGCTTGGCGTCGGCACGTTTGTTTTGTTCAAACAGGGAAGTCATTCTCCGTTTGTGTTGCATTTTGCAATTGTCTGCCTGGCTGCTTTTGTTTTTCATACATACAAATCCATCGGTCTCGGTGAAGATTTAGATTTAGTTGTCAGTCTTTTAGATGACATCGCATTTGCCTTTTTCGTCCCGCTGTTTGTCCATTTTTGTCTCCGCTATCCGGTGAGAAGCGAAGTTTTTGATGAGGCGCGCTGGAAAACTTATGCGCTTTATGTCCCCGCAAGTATAATTTCGCTGGCATTAGTTATTCTTTCTCTGATTTATCATTTGGCTCCGAAAGCTAGTCTGGTGGCAAACTTGGCTGATGTTACTGATAAATTTAATTTAATCGGTTTTTTCTATCAGGCAAATTTTTATCATTTTATGAGCGGCGTCGCGCTCGGCGCCGGTTTACTTTTGTGGCGGTTCTTAAAAAATCGGCAGCCGCTCGTTCGTCAACGCCTGAAGTGGGCGGTGTGGGGAACAATCGGTGCAATTACTCCGATTTTGGCTTTCCAAATGGCGAAACAATTTGTATATATTCCTGAAGACAGTTTTTCCTCCGCAATTACAACTTTGCCGCTTGCCCTGATTCCCTTGAGTTTCGGTCATTCGGTGGTGCGTTACCGCTTAATGGATGTTGATGTTGTAGTTCGCCGCGCGCTTGTCTACGCCATTACGACGGTTGCCATTGCAATGATGATTGGCGCGGTTGCGCTCGGTCTTGTGTTTCTAGCGGTCGGCAACAATCTTTCTAATACTGAAATTACTCTGCGGGCTTTGATTGCAATTGTCGCAATGGCGGGAATCGTTCTTCTTTCTGAACCGCTCAAGAAATTTTTGCAGGAACGCGCCGATCGATTTTTCTATGGCGAGCGCTACGACTTGCGGCACGGTTTACTCGATTTCGGCAGAACGATTTCTGCCACAACTGCGCTTGAACCGCTCTTAAATGCTTTGACGGAACGCCTGCGGCAAGTTCTCGATGTTGAAAAAGTCGGAATCTTTCTCGAAGACGAAAAGCTGCCGGAACACTACAAAATAGTAAAATCTATCGGATTAAGCGCCAATTACAAAATACCGAACGATTTTCGCCAAATGATTCGTCAGAAATCATCTGTTAACGGCGTTGTTCGTGCCGATGAACTCGAATTGCCGGAAGCGGATTTTGTTGATGAAATTTCGCAGGAAAAAACGAAGGCAAACGGTATCATCGGAAAATTCGAAAAATATGGCAGAAACGGAAAAAACATCGTTCGCCAGGAGCTCCATTATTTCGTGCCGTGTGTCGTGCGCGGAAAAATGGTTGCCGTCATTGGTTTGGGACGGGCAAGTGATGGCTCGCTGCTTTCTTCAGAAGATTTAGAAATTTTGCAAACCGTTTCGGGCTACGTTGCGGTTGCCGTCGAAAACAGTCTGCTTTACCAGGAACAGGAAAAACGCGCCGAAGAACTCGCTCTGCTTAAAGAATTTAACGAATCGATTATTGAATCGGTCAATGTCGGATTGCTGGCGGTTGACGAAAACGGGCTTATCACGCGTTGCAATACGACTTTTGAAGAAATGCTCGGACTCAGCCGCGAACAGGCAGTGGGCAAATTGGTAGAAGATATTTTCGATCGAAGTTTTGCTTTGAATTTAGAAAATATTCTAGGCAAATCGCGTTGG
>JALZOH010000150.1 GCA_030857305.1 Acidobacteriota bacterium | reverse complement strand
AATGGTGAGCCAAGACCCGGAAAATTGTCTGCGCCGTTGCCGTTGCTCGCGCCAGGAACAGGAATCGGGCTGAAGCCACTCACCGAACCGGTAAAGCTGCCCGTATTACCGCCGATAAACGGAAATTGGACAAAAGGTTGTCTTGGACGGAAGAGTGCTTGATTGGCAAACTGCCCGCTACCCAAAACAATTGCCCCTTGATTAGCAAATACTGAATTAGGAAGATAAAAACCTGAAAGATTTCGCGGCGAGTTAACTTTAATTGCACGATACGCATCGGTATTAAAGAACAACTCAACATTATCGCTCAATCCAACTTGAAAGCTAACCGGCACTTCAACAATGTCGACATCGCCTGGATCGCGGTCATAATTACTATAAGCCGCGCTAAAAGTAAACTCACCTTTTCTTAAGGTTTGTCCATCATATACTGTAAATAGACCGGTCGGACCTCCCGGGGGACCACCTGTTCCAACAGTTGGTGCCGTATTTCTGGGATCGTCAATCGGTCTTAAAGTTTGAGCTGTCATTGAAAAAACTAATGACAACATAAATAGAGCAATTACAAACGCCTTGTTAGCGAGTTTCATCACATTCCTCCGCCAAATAATATTAAAATTTGAATTCAATTGTACCTAAAAAGGGTAATATGAATTATTATCCTTTTCTAAAGTTACTAGATTATTGCACATAATGAAAAACTTTCAAAAATTGTTTTTTAAATTTTTCACTTCAATCAATATAACACTAAGTCTTGTCGTTGCAATTTATGTGAGAGATATTTATTCAAAAAAAGCAAAATTTTTATCGCTCGATTACAATCTCGTAAAACCTTACTTCAAATTTCTTGGAAAAGCAAGCATTTTTAACTAATTAGCGATTATTATGTCAAGCGTAAATGCCGCGCATCTTCGTATCGAACGCGACACGGTCAATTGCCAGCATATATGCCGCCGTACGCGTATCGACATTATGTAGTTCGGCAAGATTGCTCAGTTCAATAAAACTTGCCACCATTTTCTCTTCTAATCTCTGATTAACTTCATCTTCACGCCAAAAATATCCCATCCGGTCTTGAACCCATTCAAAGTAAGATACGGTAACGCCGCCGGCATTCGCCAAAATATCGGGAATAACAAAAATTCCTTTGTCGTGAAGGATTTTATCGGCTTTAGGAGTGGTCGGTCCATTAGCGCCTTCAGCAAGAATTTTACACTTTATGCGGTCGGCGTTTTCGGATGTAATCTGATTTTCAGTAGCGCACGGGGCAAGTACGTCGCATTCAATCTCAAGAAGTTCGCTGTTATCTATAATGTCAGCTTCCTGGTAGCCTTCAAGCGATTTTGTATATTGCAGATAGTTTAATACTTCCGGAATGTTAAGTCCTTTACTATTGTAGATACCGCCGCTCACATCCGAAATAGCAACAACTTTATAACCTTTTTCGTACATTAGAGCCGCGCCGATTCCGCCGACATTCCCCGAACCCTGAACGACAACCGACGTCTGATCGGGTGTTAAGTTGAATTTTTTGATAGCTTCGTTAACCGTAAAAAGGACACCGCGTCCGGTTGCTTCGCGTCGTCCCAGAGAGCCTCCCAAAGCCACCGGCTTCCCCGTAACTACGGCAGTAACGGTATGACGGGCGTGCATCGAATAAGTATCCATAATCCAAGCCATTGTTTGCTCGTTAGTGTTCATATCCGGCGCGGGAACGTCTTTGTCCGGACCGATAAAATCAAGCAACTCAGACGTATAACGCCGTGTCAAACGCTCGAGTTCGCCTTGCGACATCTGAATCGGGTTGCAGATAATTCCGCCTTTTGCGCCGCCGAAGGGAACATTAACGACCGCGCATTTCCAGGTCATCCACGCCGAAAGCGCTTTCACTTCATCTAAAGTTACGTCCGGCGCGTAACGTATTCCGCCTTTTGCCGGACCGCGCGCAAAGTTGTGCTGGACGCGAAAGCCTTCAAAAACTTCAATATGTCCCGAATCCATCCGAACCGGAATATAAACTTTTAATTCCCGACTCGGAACGCGCATTACCGCATATAAATCCGGCTCTAAACCTAGAAGTTGCGCAGCGCGGTCAAAGCGTTCACTCATTGCTTCAAACGGATTTTTCTCGTCGCTTCCCTTAAAACGCCGCATTTCATCAGCCATCGGATTTGCCATTTTTATAATTTTCTCCAATCTTTCAATATTTTAGAATTGCATTGTCAGTAATTTTATTTACGATAAAGTCAGGCAAATTTAATCATGATGCTAGTTATTCACTTTCATGTTTTCTGCCTTCTCTATATATTACTTCAAAGCTTCATTCATTGCTCCGCTTCGGTAGCCGTGCAAATCTAATGTTACGTAGCGAAAACCGAGTTTGCGAAACTTTTCAGCTAATGCTTCGGTCGTCTCAAGGCACAAAGCGCGCTCCATTTCGCCGGGCGCGATTTCCAGCCGGACAAGTTCTTCGTGAACGCGCACGCGAAATTCGCAGAAGCCAAGCGAGCGCAAAATTTCTTCTCCGCGCTCAACTTTTGAAAGTCTTTCAATTGTGACCGGAACGCCGTAAGCAATTCTCGAAGAAAGACACGGACTGGAAGGTTTATCCCACCCGGAAAGTTTTTGTCTTCGACTTAATTCTCTGATTTCATTTTTGTTGAGACCAACTTCTATCAGGGGGCTTCGGACGCCTTTTTCCGTTGCCGCTTCTCTTCCGGGACGATAATCGCCGACATCATCGGTATTTGAGCCGTCAAGGACAAAATTAATTCTCTGCTCTTTGGCAATCAATGAAAATTTACCGTATAGCTCTGTTTTACAAAAATAACAACGATTATTCGGATTCGAGCTGTAATTTGGATTATTTAACTCGTCGGTTTCGATAGTTTGATAATTAAAGTTAAATTTTGAGGCTGTTTGAGCGGCTTCTTCGCGTTGTATTCGTGAAACGCTTGCCGAAAATCCGGTCAGGCAAACTGCCTTTTCGCCAAGCTCCTGCGTGGCAATTAGAGCCAGATAAGAACTGTCGACGCCGCCGGAGAAAGCTACCAACACCGATTTCATTTCACGCATCAAAGAGCGCAAGTTCGCTTCTTTGTTATAGATGTCGGGTGAAAAATATTCTTCGTTACTATGTTGTGCTTTTGGCATTCTGTTATATACGTTTTGAATAAGTGTTTGCAGAGCTAACACTTAAAGTGCAAATCTTATCTTAGTGTCGTCCATTAACGCAACTGCTTTCGATAAAAAAAATTCGTCGTTCCCGGAGAAAAACTTTCGACGTTTTTTACTTTAGAATGCTAAAATTTTTATGCTTTTTCGACTAACGAATTATAAATTCAAAATTATATTGCTGTTACAAACTTCCGAAGTTCAGCAAAAACTTTTCTCCGCATTTTCACTGATAATTTTGTTGTTTACAATTTCCGCTGCCGTTTTTGCTCAGGAAGCAGAAGAAACTCCAAACGCGGTCAAGATTTTTAACCAGGGACAAGACGCTCATGAAAGTGGAAATTTCACATTAGCTTTAAAGTATTACGAAGAAGCGCTAAAACTTGCGCCTGAATTTCCTGAAGCCCAGTTTCAACGCGGTAATGCTCTGCTCTCCATCGGTAAAAAGGTCGAAGCTGAAATGGCTTTTAAACAGGCGCTCGAACTTCGCTCTGACTGGACTTTGCCGATGGCAAGCCTGGCAAGTTTATTAATTGAAAACGATAAATTCATTGACGCGGAAAAAATCTTAAAAAAAGCGATTGAACTTAACGCGCAAAACTTTCCGGCTTATGTGGCTTTGACCGAACTCCGCATCAGAACAAAAGCCAGTGCTGAAGAATTAAAACAACTACTTGAAAAGTTAAAATTTCTCACTTCCAAAGCAAATCCGACCGCCTCTGTCTGGGCGGCGCGCGGCGCGCTGGAACGAGCTTTGGGTGAGAGAGGGTCCGCCAAAACGAGTTTAGCGCGTGCGCTTTCTCTCGATACAAGCAATCAACACGCCTTATTTGAACGTGCCGAAATTGCTTTTTCAGAAGGAGATACGGCGACGGTTTCGGAAATCATCAAAAATTTGGCGCTGACATCTCCCGACTCGAAAAACACAAAACTTTTAAAAGCTCGACTCTATGCCGAAAGCGGGAAAAACGAAGAAGCTATCAAGGTTCTAGATTCTATCAGCACTCATACAGCCGATATTGTGCTTTTACGTAATAATATTTTAGATAAAACCAGTTCAAGCGTTGTTGATTTGGAAAAACGGCTGGAAAAACAAGAAAAAAATGCGATTGTATTAGGTCGTTTGTGTGCGCTTTTGCGAAAAGATAATCCGGCAAAAGCGTTAGAATATTGCAAGCGGGCGTCGGAGAGCGAACCCGGCAATGCAGCTCACGTTGTCGGATACGGGGCGGCTCTCGTGCAAGCTAAACAATATAATGACGCCGTGATAATTTTGAGACGGCTATTGCAGGTTGTACCTGATAATTCCACGGCTCGGGCAAACCTTGCCACCGCGCTTTTTCAAATAAAAAAATTTGAGGAAGCCAAAATCGAGTATCGATGGCTGACGGAAAAGCAGCCGACTTTGCCGATTGCTTATTATTTTCTTGCCATCATCCACGATAATCTAGCGGAATATATGGACGCGATGGCAAACTATCAGCAATTTTTGAAATTAGCAGACTCCGGCGTGAGCAAACTTGAAATTGAAAAAGTAAATTTGCGCCTTCCGGCTTTGCAAAAGTTAATAAAGCAAGGAAAGGGAAAGAAAGACAAGTAGATGTTCAAAAAAAGTAGTAAATATTTATCGTTAAGAATCTTTAATAGAAAGCTTGCAAACGGTTCTCTCTTAATTTTTTTGTATATATTTTGTTCTGCGTTTAATGTTTCTGCACAACAGGATGAGCCGTTGAAAGCAGTTCCGCCGCCGCTCAAATTTATTTCCAAAGAAGAAAAAAAACTGCTCGAAGCCGAGACTGATGTGAAATCGCGCACCAAATTAGCTCTGACTTTAATTGACGCAAAATTGAAAGAAGCCGAAGCTCTCAATACTCAGCAAAAATACCGGGAGATGTTTGAAAGACTTGGTAATTTTCACGCTCTTGTCGATAACACACTTGATTTTTTAGACCGCAATGACAACGGTCGAGGAAAAGTTTTAAATAACTTTAAACGTTTGGAGATGAGTCTTCGGACATATTTGACGAGACTCGAGCTGATCAGACGTGAGCTACCCCTCGAGTACGAGTTTTATGTTAGAAACCTGGCGAAATATATTAGAAGCGCCCGCGCCAAAGCCGTCGAACCGCTTTTTGGAGAAACTGTTCTTCCGAATAACAACAATTAAATTTAGAGAAACGACTATGTTAACCAACAAATTAAAAATATCTATCCTCGTTATCACGACATTTTTTTGTGTTTTGCTGCTTTTTTCTTTTTCAGTATCGGCTCAGAGACGTGACCATTTGACTGAAATGGAAACTGAATTGGTGCGTGAATTTCAGGAAATCGACAAACGGACGGAAATCCTTGTCAAAGCAATTGAACGTCGTTTTTTTATCTTAAATGGGGTAAATATCGATAACAGCAAACAAATAGAAAAGGATTCTGAAAAATGGGGCGAGCTTCCGACGGGTTCGCGCCGCGAATTGCTTCTTGACATCGAAAAAATATTGCAGGAAGCGATTGATAATATCGATAATGTTGCCGAGCGCAATATCAAAAGTGAGCTTTTACCGAAATCCGTCCATATTTTAGCAGACGCTTCCAGAAAATTTTTGCCTCATCTAAAATCACAACTCGATAAAACAAACTCTGATATGGAAAAAGGCGCGATCCTTGGCTCGATAGAATTTTGCAATCAAATAATCGAAGCCTCCGCCAAAATTCCAAAGGAAGAAAAGAAAAAGAAGAATTAGCCGCTGAATCAATTTTAGTTTTTATTGGTGAAAAAAGTTTTCTTTAATTTTTGTTGCAGTAATATTTATGCTGCTAAGTTTTGTGTGACATCAGTCCATCAGAAACGCCATCATTTAGCACTCGGATGGTAACGCAAGACCCGGTTTGATAACGGAACCGGCGGTATTTACAAAAATACTGAC
>JALZOH010000149.1 GCA_030857305.1 Acidobacteriota bacterium | reverse complement strand
TTGCCGGAGCTTTGCTTTTAAGTCTTCTTCACGGATAAAATCAACCGTGCCTTTTTTTAAATATAATAACTGTTCTTCGATATTCATTTTTATAATTTTAGAATTCAAATTTATATGACAGATAATTTAACTCATTCCTTCGATACTACAAACAGCATTGAAAATAATTTAACAAACACGCAGTTATCGTTTATTGGCTGCGGCGTGATGGCGGAAGCGATGATTGCTGGCTTGCTTCGCAAAAAGCTGGTTGATTCTAAGCAAATCGTCGCCAGTCACCCACGCCTCAATCGGCGCAGTGAATTAAGCGAAAAATACGACATTCGCGTTTTTGAACACAATGCCGAAGCAGTCAAGAGTGTCAGCGAAAGTAAAGATTCAATAATCGCTTTGTGCGTTAAACCGCAGCGTCTGGACGGCGTTTTGCAGGAATTAAAAGATTCTGTCAGCGCGAGTCAAATTGTTTTGTCAATTATCGCGGGCGCGAAAATCGAAACCATTTCCGGGGCGCTCGGAAATCAAAAAATCGTCCGCGCAATGCCGAATACGCCTTCGCAAATTGGCGCGGGAATTACCGCTTGGACTTGTACGGAAAAAGTTTCTGAAACCGAACGGGCACAAATCAAATCGCTTTTAACCGCTCTCGGCAAAGAGCTTCACGTTGAAACGGAAAATATGATTGATATGGCAACCAGTTTGAGCGCGACCGGTCCGACGTATATTTTTATGGTGATGGAAGCCTTGACCGATGCCGGCGTGCATATGGGATTTTCGCGTGAAATGGCGAAGGAACTTGTGCAGGAAACGATGCTCGGCTCAGTCCTTTTTGCGATGGAGTCACATAAACATCCAGCGGAACTCAGAAATATGGTCACTTCACCGGGCGGAACTTCTGCCGACGCGATTTATCAAATGGAAAAAGGCGGTCTGCGCACGGTTTTGTCAAAAGCCGTCTATGCCGCTTACCAACGCGCCGTTGCGCTCGGACAAAAGAAATAGCGTGAGATAGAAAACAGGACTTTCTAAAAAAGGATGTTTCTGTCGGGAACGCAGGCATCCTGCCTGCAATGAGCGTGAGCGACGCTAACAATAGTTTCGATTAAATCCAATGCCTGATTCCGACTAAAATTTTTAGATTGCTCTTGCAACCTTTGCAGGCAAGATGCCTGCGCTCCCGGCTAAAAATGTTTGACACTTCTAAACTTTCTTCGTAATTTTTAAGTAATGAGCGATGTTTTGTCAGAATCAGCAAATCTTAAACTTAAATTTGAATCAGGCACTTTGATTTTAGAAGGGGCGACAGAAGGCGATTCTGTTCCGGAAGTGTTCGTTTGGGATCAAAGAACCAGACAATTTCGCGCGCCTGCGTATCAGTATCGTCAGGTAATTAAAGAGTTTATCCGCACGAAAACGCCTTATGAAGATTTTGCAAAAAAATACGCTACTTTCGATTTCAAGCAAAAGTTTCATCTTGAACCGCGCCCGTATCAGACAGCTTCAATCGAAGCATGGCGACAAAATGAGCGATGCGGGACGATTGTTCTGCCGACCGGCGCGGGCAAAACGCACGCCGCGACGATGGCAATCGAAATATGTAAGCGACAAACGCTGATTGTCGTGCCGACGATTGATTTGATGAATCAATGGTATGACCTTCTGCTTTCGACATTTAACGCGGAAATTGGACTGATCGGCGGCGGTTTTTATGAAATCGGAGCGATCACGGTGACGACCTACGCCTCAGCTTTTCGCCATCAGGAACGCATCGGCAACCAATTCGGGTTGATTATTTTTGATGAATGTCACCATCTGCCATCGGAAGGCTACAAATACGCGGCGGAATTTGCGATTGCGCCGTTTCGGATGGGATTGAGCGCGACGCCAGACCGCGCCGACGGCAACGATTCTTTGCTTGAAGAACTCGTCGGCAAATTCGTCTATCGGCTCGAAGCGCAGGAATTAGCCGGAGAATATCTGGCGGATTATACGCTCGAACGAATCGAGGTTGATTTGAGTTTCGCGGAAAATGAACTATACCAGCGCGAGCGCGGTATTTTCCGCGATTTTGTGCGAGCAAAAAACATTCCGTTTGGTTCAATCGATGGCTGGAAAACTTTTATTATGCAGAGCGCGCGCAGCGAAGACGGCAGGAGGGCGATGAAATCCTATCGCAACTCGAAAAAAATCGCACTCGGAACCGATGCTAAATTACGGGTTTTGCAGGATTTGCTCATCCGCCATAAACGCGAAAAGGTTTTGATTTTCACCGCTGAAAACGAAATGGTTTACCAAATTTCAAACAATTTTCTCATCCCCGCGATTACGCACGAAACAAACATCAAAGAACGTCGTTTTTGGCTCGAAGCCTTAAACAAAGGCGACGTTCTGGCGCTGGCGACTTCAAAAGTTTTAAACGAAGGCGTCAATATTCCCGACGCCTCGGTGGCAATAATTCTTTCGGGCTCCGGTTCTTCGCGTGAACACATCCAACGCCTCGGCAGAATTCTGCGCAAAAAGGAAAACAAGCAGGCAATTTTATATGAAGTTGTCACACGCAACACAACCGAAGAATACATCAGCCAAAGACGAACCGACGCCAGACAATTTCAGGATGCGAAAACGCACGGCAATAGAGGTTTGTTCGATTAAATTATATAAGTTTTGCTGCCGCTTCTTCCAATAAACGCGGTGCGATTTTTGTTTTGTAGAAAATGACGTTTTCGCTTTCCCAGAGCGGTTCTTCACGACTGCCTCGCAGCTCTTGTCCGGCAACAAAGATAAATTGGCGAAAGTCTGCTGATTGAAATTCTTCGAGTCGTTTTTTTAGAGACTGCGGCGTCCAAAAACCCAGAACATCGAGATAAACTTGTTTTCCTTCAGGCGAAATTAAGACAAAATCGGGAATAAACGTCGTTTTACCAAAATTCACAACTTCGATGTTTTCTTGCAGACGCCAATCGGCAGAGAACTTTTCCCAATCATTTTTCAGTTTTTCGACGTCGGAGTTTTTGTATTCCGGCTCGTCCGCGTAACACGATTTTAATTCTGTTTGTTCGCCGGTCAGTTCGTAAAAGACATTGCCGCCTTGCTTTTGGGTGATTTCAGCCGACATTTTCCATCTTTCGCAAAGCAGAAGCGCAGGTAGAAACACCGCCATCTGAACTCCGTATTTTTGCGAACGATGAAAAAGCGAAGCCGCGCCCGTCAGCGTTATTTCGTAGCCATTCAGGGCGTTTCCCTGAATCGAATGAATTAAACCAAAATGCTTGATAGAACCAAAAATCGAGCGATAATTTGCCGCGTCCGACGGCGCGACGCGAATTTTCAGCTCGATACATTTGTATAAAAGTGCCTGCGCCTGCGCGAGATTGTAGCGGTCGAGTAAATCTTTTGGCTCGATAAAATCGAAAGAGACGAGTTTTTGCTGGGCGGATAAATCAGCGTAGAGGCTTGAAAGAATTGTAGCGGCATCAGTTTGAAATTCTTCGGCAATTGATTCCAACACTTTTTGTCTTTGTTCTGAATCGCGTAAAACCGGCTGAAAGTTCCGCGCTTCGAGAAAGAGTTTTTGGCGAATTTCGCCTGGTTCGGCGACGCTCGAAGTTTCAAACTCGCAGCGGTCAGTCAGAAGTTTAATCAACCCGCGCAGAATACGGTAATCAGTGCCGGTTCCGACATATTCATCGAGTTCGCGCTCGAGTTCCCCGCGCGTCTTGTTCTGAAACTCATCGAAAATTTCGATTAAAATTTCGGCGTCACGCAAATAATTCGCGTTGTCGGTTTTGATCAGTCGCGGAAAGATTTTGTTGCCGCGTCGCCAATTGATTGCTAAATCAGAAGTCAACATTATTTATTCAAGTTTGATCAGTTTTAGATGAGAAATTTTAACGCAAAGTGGCTAACATGCGCGAAACACTTTTGATTGAGACACAGGCTTCATTTTAACTGGGGCGTTTGAGCGTGAATTTCCAAATCATTCTCTTTTGCTCTTCGTTGAAAATATATTTGCCTTCTGTCACTGTCCAAAAGCCGAGAAACTGCCAGCGCCCGACGGTTAATTTGTTAAAAAGCGGAACGCTGTGTTTCGTTTCAATCGCATTGAACATCGCGCTGTTAAACGAATCAAGTTTTTGGTCGCCGCGCCTGCCCGCGCCAGTGTAGAAAATCGTGTCGTCAGTTTCGCCCGAAGAATCGGGGTAACACGGATTTATTTTGCCGAAGTCGGTTAGAAGCGAAATTAAATTTCCGTTTCTCTGGTAGATTCCGTTACGAACCCGGTGAACTTCGCTGACTTCGTTCCACGAAAAAATAGCACCAATACCGGCATTTCCGAAAGGTTTTGCGGCTGATGAACAATTTTGAAACTTTTTGCTTGACATTTGAGAATCTGATGTTAAAATTTTCCCACTTTCAAATTCTTAAACTCCTAAAAATTTTAGCAGTTCTTTCTTTTTATTTCAGGACAAGCAAAATAATTTTTTAAAATCTTTCCAGGTTTTTCTGTCATCGGTTTGCGGTCTTTATACATAACGGCTTGATACATCTTATCGGCAAGTTCAAATTAATTTAACTCTCAAGGAGAACAAAAGAGCGTGAAGAAATTTTTAGGTATTTTAGCACTGTTTGTTTTGGCAGTTTCGGTTTTTGTTTCGATTCCGAAAAAAGCCGGCGCAGGCAAAAACATTTTCGGTAACGGGACACAGGACGAAAAGGAAATCGCCAAACAAAAAAGTTTGGAAGTTATTAAAGACAAAGCTGCCAAGCGTGGTATCGGCTATGCCGACAACTTTAAAGTTAAAAAGGTTGACATTGACGAGCTTAAAATGGCGCACACGCGCTTTCAACAAACCGTTGACGACATTCCCGTATGGGAAGGCGAAGCCATCGTTCATTTAAATCCCGACGGGGAGGTCGCGACGGTTACCGACGATTTGAAAGAAGCCTTGACGGTTAATACGCAGCCGAATTTTTCGGATAAAGACGCGTTGAAAATTGCAAAATCACTCTACAAAGATTCAAAACATTTAACCAAAGAGCCGCAGATTGATATGTGGATTTTCCGCGGCGAAGACCGCGACCATTTAACTTACCGCGTCCAAATGCACCGCGAAGACGGAACAGATGAAACGGCGATGCCGGTGATTTTCGTTGACGCGCAGACGGGCGAAAAGGTTTTTGAATACGATAATCTGCAAACCGCTTCGGGCGCCTCGCTTTACAGCGGAACGGTCAATATAACGACCGATGTTGTCGGTTCGACTTATTATATGGAAGATACCATTCGTAAGATGGGAACTTTCAATTTTAATAACGGAACGACGACTGCCGCCCGATACACGGATACTAACGACATTTGGGACAGCACGGCGCAGAAAGCGGGCGTTGACGCGCATTACGGCGCGGCAATCACTTACGATTATTACAAAAACGTTCACGGGCGCAGCGGCATCGACGGCAACAGCGGACCCGGCTCGGTTACTTCCGCCGACGGCACAACCAGCCTGGTTTCGTCGCGCGTTCACTACAGCACGAATTACAACAACGCTTACTGGAACGGTACGGCAATGACTTACGGCGACGGCGACGGTTCGCAGTTCACGCCGCTTGTAACTTTGGACATCTGCGGTCACGAAATGACGCACGGCGTAACCGAACGCACGGCTAATTTGACATATTCGGGTGAATCCGGCGCGTTAAATGAATCGATGTCTGACGTTTTCGGGGCGATGGTCGAGTTGCGCGCGCGCGGCGGCACGATTACCGCCGACACGTGGAAAATCGGCGAGCAGGCATACACGCCTTCGACAGCCGGCGACGCGCTTCGCTATATGGACAACCCGCACGCCAAATCCGGCGGCGGTTATACTGCCGACGACGACCCGGACCATTACGCCGAACGCTATACCGGAACATCAGATAACGGAGGCGTCCACATCAACTCCGGCATCGGCAACAAAGCGTTTTATATGGTTGCAGCAGGCGGAACACATCATAGAAGCGGCGTAACGGTAACTGCAATCGGAACGAGCGCTGCGGAAAAAATCTGGTATCGAGCCTTGACCGTCTATATGACATCAAGCACGAATTTTTCGGGTGCGAGAACAGCCA
>JALZOH010000148.1 GCA_030857305.1 Acidobacteriota bacterium | reverse complement strand
CGTGGTTTTCGATGCCGATGTTTTTCGCGTCACGGTCGCGCCCCTAAAATTAGAACTGAAAAACGCCACCTTTAACGACAAGCTAACGGGTGAAAAACTATTTTTTATCAGCGACGCGCAACTCGGCTTAACTGTTCAAGACCTTTATTCCTGGCAGCTCCGGCGCGACATAACGATTGACACAACCGACATTAACGGTGCTGAGGTGTGGGTAAAGTTTGATGAAAACGGTAACTCAAACTTTTCCAATCTGAATTTAGTGGTAGGAGAAGGCAGAGTAAACTTTCTTTATTCTTCCACAAAGTTTTCGCTCAAAAACGGCTTGATTCATTTCGGCGACGTGCAGCGAAAAATAAATGCCGACGCCAAAAATGTTGTGTTTCTTCTCGAACCTGAAAATCCGCTCGTGCCGGACGAAGAAAAGCGTTACAAGTTTGATTTGACGTCAACCGATTCAAATGTTGTTTACGATGAAAGTACCATTGAGCCGGTGGACATTCGCGCGTCCGGTATTGCTGACGGAAACGGCGCCGAAATTATCAGCCTGAAACTCACCTCGCCAATCGGCGAATCAACCTTAAACGGTACAATCACCGATTGGGAAAAACTTAAATACGACTTAAATATCGAGTCGACCATTGATTTAACGCAGACTTCAACCATTCTGCCTTTGGGGACATCAATTCGCGGTATCGGCAACTTTAACGGAACGGTAACGGGCGAAGGCGAAAATTATTTACTGAAAGGCGAAATCCAATCGGATGCGCTCGCCGCCGACAACATTCGACTTAAAGGTTTGAAAATTGATGCAACCGTTTCGGGCGAAAATTCGATGTATGAAGCAAACGGCAAAGCGATTGCCGAAATGCTGACGTTTGAAGATTTTCGCATTGACGCGTTGCAGCTGATCGGCAACGTGCGCGGCACCGGCTCGGATTTCAGGTGGGTCGGCGAATTACAGGCGGCGGCGGCGAAAACGCCTCTCGGAACAATCGCCGGACTGTATATTTCCGACGCGGTTGCCGAATATGAAGATAATCGCTTGGGCGCAAATTTAGGTAATGTGCGAGCACGAAATTTCATGTCGCCCGACGGTGACGTTCAAAATTTGCAGGCAAGCAATGTAAAAATCACAAACGCCGGCGGCACAACTAATGTTGCGCTTCCGGGTGTCCGTGCCGGCATTGTCAGCCTTGAAGACGCAACCTTAAAAGGCGTCGATGCCGGCGACATCAAAATTACGAACCGCGGCGACCAAACCGATATCAACGCCGGTAGTTTGCGCGCAGCCTCCGTCGAAACCGAAGACGCGAAACTAAGAGGCGTTCGAGCAAGCAATCTAAAGGTTAGAAACTCGGCTAATCGAACTGACGTTAATGCGGGAAATTTGCGCGCCGCAAGCGTGGAGACAAAAGACGCGCGCCTTCGAAACCTCAACGCTGACGGCGTAACTCTCCGGCAGCAGAACGGCTCAACAAATGCTACCGCCAGAAACCTGCGGGCAGACGGTCTTGACGCGGCGGGAGCAAAAATCGGTAATTTGACGGCATCAAATGTCAATGCCCAAATTGTCGGCGATGAAACGCTGGTTTATTCGGATAATTTGAAGGTGGCAAAAGTCGAGACCGACGCGGCAATTTTAGGCAGCGTCAATGTTGCGGGCGTGCGAATGTCGATTCGGCAAGGCAGAATCGAAGGAAGCTCGGGCAACATTGACGCGGGAAATATTGCGCTGACAAAATCCGCCGTGCCCGATGGCGGAAACCTTCAAAACGTTAAATTATTTAAGCCTGTTTTTGTGCTGGAGCCTTCGGGACGATACCGTGCCAGCGCGGATATGAGTTTAGGCGGCGGCGTGCTTGGAAGTGTCAAACTCGGCGCGGCGCGCGCGTCTGTCATAGCGGAAAACAATCAGGTCGCGCTCAATAATCTGACAGCGGACGTGATGGACGGCAGTATAAACGGTAATGCCGTGATTGCTTTGAATAATCGCAATCGTTCGCGGGTTAATGCCGAATTTGCCAATCTCGATTTGGGAAAACTACTTGCTCTGCAAGGCGGACGGGTTGTGCCGATTGAAGGCAAAACAACCGGCAACGTCAATTTAAGTTTCGCCGGAACAAACTTCAAAACGGCAAGCGGAACGCTGACCGCCGATTTTGCGGCAAACGCCGGAACAACCGAGCGCGGACTCGTTCCGGTCAACGGTAAACTCGGACTGACGGCAACCAATGGACTTTTTGATGTCGATTACGCCAATCTAAATACGGAAAAAACTCAGTTTAACGCCACCGGAAGATTTGATTTAAGCGGAAACGATTCCAATTTAAACGTTGTGCTCAATTCATCCGACGCGGGCGAAATTGAGCGCATAATAAGAGTTTTAAACGTCTCGCCCGAACTCCTCGCCCAGATTGATTCTTATAAAGCAGAGTTTGCCGGAAACTTAATTTTTACGGGGAATTTGACGGGAAGTCTGGAAAACCCGACGCTCGAAGGTCGCGCTGCGGTTGATTCGCTCATCCTGCGTAACCGCAATTTAGGCTCTTTGGCGACAAACGTTTCCGTTTCACCCGATGGCATCGAATTGCGCAACGGAAAACTGCAGGAAGCCGGCGGCGGAAATCTAGCATTCGACGTCAACATTCCAAATGCAGGCACGGACAACATTTCCGTCAATGCAACCTTAAACAACGTCAACACAGGCAATTTATTAGCCGCATTACCGATAGATTTCTTGCCCGAACAGTTGCAGGATTTTCAAGCAGAAACTTCCGGCACGATAAATATAAGTGGTTTCCCGAATCAAATGCAGGGTGAAGCGAACATTACATCAGGCAAAGGTACAGTTAACGGACAGCCGTTTGACGGCTTTAATGCGAAGGCGGTTTTTCAAGGAAACCTGGTTAATCTTGAAAATTTCGAAGCGCGTTTCGGCGAAGGTTTTCTTCGCGCAAACGGAACTTATCAAACCGACTCGACCGCTTTTGACTTTGATGTTCAGGGCAAAAATATCCAACTTACCCGCGTTGCTCCGTTTCTTCCGAAAGGAACAGACGTTTCAAGTATCAACGGCACGTTTGATTTGCAGGCGAAAGCAACCGGAACCGGTTCTGATTCCAAAACTTATAACATTAATTTTAACGGTATCGGGCGCGAAGTCGTTGTCAATGAAAACCGTCTCGGCGAAGTAACATTTGTCGGTAAAACGGAAAATCAACAGCTCAATGCAAACCTGACAATCAACTTCCAAGGACAAGCGCAGGTTGTGAGCGCCAATGTTAATTTCGCCGATGAAAAATTACCTTTCCGGGCGCAAACGACATTTAATCAAACCGAGCTCGCGCCGTTTATCGCGCTGGTCCGCGCGCCGGATGGAGTTAATATTTCAGGACAGGCGACCGGCACGGTAGTTCTGGAAGGTAATCTTTACGGAGTTGACCCGAGTGGAAACCGCGGATTTACGACGGATAATTTGCGCGGCGCGGCTGAGTTCAGCCAACTTGCCTTGCAGATTGATGAAACTCCCCTTATTGCTTCCGAGCCGGTTTCAGTAGCTTTTAATACGAAGGAAGTTGTCATCAACAGCGCCAGGTTTTCCGGCGGCGGTTCGAACATAGTTGTCAGCGGAACGACGGCTCTCACGGACGAAGGCGTTAACAATTTAACGGTTGACGGTAAGATAAATCTTCGTATTCTCAATGCGCTTTCAAAAAATACATTTTTCTCCGGTATTACCGATGTTTCGATTCGTTACACGGGAGTTGGTAAAGCTGCCAGATTAAACGGCTCGGCTGAACTTCAAAACGCTTCAGTCGCTACATTCGTCGGCACTGAACGCCTGTCTTTTGACCGCATCAAGGGTCGTGTTCGGTTTACTTCAAACCAAGCGCAGATTGACGAATTGACCGGATTTTTGGGCGGCGGACGAATTACGGCTTCCGGCGGAGCGTCGCTTGCCGGTCTAGAACTGCAAGGTTTTCGGCTTGACGTGCGCGGAAATAATTTTACAGCGCCTCTGCCGCCTGACTTTATTACGACGGGTGATGCTGAAATTGAAATTAGCGGCGTTCGCAAAAATGGCGAAATGAACACGCTGATTGCCGGAACTATTGTTGCCAAACGCAGCGTCTATAACAGAGATATTGATTTAGCCGATTTTATCAACGGACGGCGCGGCGGCGGTTCGCTTGCGGACAGCTCCGGTTCTTCTTCGACAGCATCGTTTTTGGGGGTTCCAAAACTGGACATTCGCATTGAAGGACGCGACGCGCTGGTTGTTCGCAATAATTTAGCCGATTTAACCGCTTCGGCAAGTTTGCGCGTGACGGGCGATGTCGAGTTTCCGCAAATTTCCGGCAGAGTAACCGCCAACAGCGGAACGATTTTCTTCCGCAAAGACCGCTACGAAGTGCAGCGCGGCGTGCTGGAATTTCCGCCGAACACAAACATCGAGCCGTTTATAAACTTGCAGGCGGAAACGGAAATTAACGGTTATCAAGTTATTGTTAGCCTCGTCGGTGAACTGACCAATACCGAGTCTCTAAACGCCACTGTTCGCTCAAGTCCGGCGCTGCCGCAAGCCGATGTCATTTCTCTGATTACCACCGGAAATCTGGCAAATACCGATACGGGCATTCCGACGCTTGCTCAATCAGGCATTAACACGGCGGCGGAAATTTTGACGGACGAACTGATCAATAATCCTCTAAGCAAAGCGACCGATAAATTGTTCGGACTCAACCGATTCGAGATTGACCCGATTGTTTCCGGTCAGAGGCTTAACCCTTCCGCGCGTCTAACCGTCGGCAGACAAATAAACCGAAACCTTCTGGTAACGTATTCAACAAATCTTTCGGAAGACCAAAATCAAGTTTTAGCGCTCGAATATCGCGTCTCGAATCGGCTTTCGTTTGTCGCCCAATACGAGCAGCGTTCGCTGAGCAACGTCACGCGAAACAGTAATAATTTTAATTTTGAAATTCGTTTGAGAAAAAGATTCTAAAGGAAATTTAATCGGTCGGGACGCGCTATGGCGCAGAGTTTAATGGAAATTTCAGATTTGAAAAAATTATATTTATCAAAAAAGGCTTCGCGCTTTTATCGATATTTTTTCCGGTTTTTTGCGTCTTTTTCTTTTCTGCCTCCGGTTGGTTTATCCCTCTTTATTCTTTTTTCAGTTCTTACTGTTTTTCCGCAGAGTAAATATGAAAATCGCCAAATTTCCGACGTTTTTATTAGATTTACAGGTAGTAATCAGGACATTACGACAACCGGAAAATTCGATATAAAAGACGTTTCGTCCGCCGAGCAATTTCGCTCAATTATCAGAGGCAAACTTGGTCAAACATATTCCGCCGTCAATCTGCGCGATGCTTTGCAGGCGCTCTACGATTCGGAAAATGTTATCTACGCGGAGATTGAAAGGATTGATGACGGACCAACGAGTGTTGATTTACGTTTTACGATAAAACGCAAATCAAGGGCGGAAAAAGTTGTTATCAATATTGGCAACACGGTCGGCGATGAAATTACCGAACAGCAGCTTCTGTTACGAGTAAATCTCCTTAACCCGGGAGCCGCCATCACCCAACAGACGCTCAAGAACAATGCCGATTTAATTTTGGAATATTTACGCGAACGAGGATTTTATGATGCAGAAGTTACCTCCACGCAGCAGCCTGAAAACAGCACAGAAGTAACGGTTATATTTGACGTTAAACCGGGCGCGCAGGCGAAAATCGAAAGCTTCAAAGTTAATATTACGGGATTTGACGCAACTAAAGTTTATAAAGATTTAGAACTGAAGCCGGGGGAATTTTATTCCCGTCGAAAATTAACGGAGGATTTAGCCGAAATCCGCAAAGCCCTGCGCGAAGAGAAATTCCTCGCACCCGAACTTGAAGAGGAGAAGGTGATTTATGACAGCGAAAAAAACACGATTAATATTGAACTGAATGGCAAGGTCGGAGCGGTCGTCAATGTCAGTGTCGAAGCAGGCGACAAAAAGCTCGGCGAAAAAACGCAAACTAAACTCCTAAGTATCAAACGCGAAGGAACGCTTGATTACGCGGCAATTATTGAAGGCTCCAGGCGTCTGCGAAATTTTTATCAGGAACGAGGTTATTTCTTTGCTGAAGTAACCGCC
>JALZOH010000147.1 GCA_030857305.1 Acidobacteriota bacterium | reverse complement strand
TCGCCAAACCTTCTTTTCTAAAGTCAACATTGGTCAAAAGCCAAACGGTTAAAATCAAAGATAAAATTGAAGCGGCAATGCCCAAGGGAGCGAGAAATTCGGCTTTCGGCGCGTTTGTTCGATATCTGAACACGGGCAAAGCCGCGCAAGTCGTGGCATAAACAATCAGGCGTGTGATAGTGCTGATTGTCAAAGCCGTCAGGAATGAACTTTGAATTGTAAAAAAGAGCATCACGACGGCAGTAAGAATGAGTGAAACATACGGCGTTTTATATTTATCGTGAGTTTTCCCCAAAATTTTCGGCAATTCGCCTTGTTCCGCTATTGCAAACGGCATCCGCGAGGCGGTTAAAAACCCGCCGTTTAAGTTTCCGAAAATCGAGACGAGCGCACCGATAGTGATAAACGCCGCGCCGAAACCGCCTAAAAATTTACTGGCAGCATCGGCAAGAGGACGTTCTGAAGTGGCGAGTTCGGGCAAAGTTCCGATTGCCACAACCTGAATCAAAATGTAGAGAACGGCGACGACTCCGAGTGCCGTCAGCAGTGCAAACGGCACGCTGCGCTGCGGGTCGCGGGTTTCGCCCGCCGGAATTGCCGCCGCTTCAAAGCCAACGTAAGCGTAAATTAAAAGCAGTACCGCGCCTGAGAAAGCACCGGTTTCAGGCATAGGAGTAAAATTGAA
The DNA here is from genome assembly GCA_030857305.1 of Acidobacteriota bacterium. GTDB lineage: Bacteria > Acidobacteriota > Blastocatellia > Pyrinomonadales > Pyrinomonadaceae. The sequence goes on along the minus strand of JALZOH010000147.1, from coordinate 5,467 downwards.
GTTTTCCGGTTGAATAAAAAACAATCCGACGACGGCAAAAATAATCAGAGGAACAATTTTTCCGACGGTGAAAATATTTGTTAGCATTGCCGATTCGCGTACGCCGAGAAAATTTACCACCGTTAAAATCACTACCACAGCCAGGATTAGTACAATACGCAGCGCGCCCGTGTTTGCGGAGGGGACAAAAAATCCCAGATAGCTCAAAAGCAAATTGCAATTTGCCGCAAAAGTCGTGACGCGCACAATCCAGTAAAGCCAGCCGACTTCAAAACCGACGACCGAGCCGAACGCCTCGCGCGCATAAAGATACATTCCTCCCGTCTCCGTAAATCGACTGCTGACTTCGGCAAAACACAGCACGATAAACGCGACAATCGCCGCGCAGACGACAAAGGCGACGAGGCTGTAACCACCAATCAGAGCCGTAACTTTTGATGGCAGCCCGAAAATTCCCGCACCGATAATCGTGTTGATCGTGATCGCCAGCAAATCCCAACGGCTGATGCCGCGCACCAATTTTGAATCGTTTTCCATTGATTTATACTTCTGATTCTATAAGTTATGAAATTGTCTTAAACTAAAAGTCTTCGGTTTGTAATTTTTTTGCCTTTTGATGACAAAGAAAATCTCTTTGTTTATACTCTGATTAGCAACTTACCGTAAAGACTTGCAAAGGAGTTTTCAATGAAAAAATTATATCTTGCTTTGATTTTAACCCTTTTTGTCTGTTCATCGTTTGTGACCGCAAATGCTCAACTTAAAACAAATGGACTGAAAAACGCGAAATTGTTTACCGAGCGATACGAACCGATTATCTTAAACGATTCGCCCGAATTGCAGGCGCTTCTTGCAAAAGCCGTCGGCGAAACGATTACCGCCTTTCAATCAAAAAATATAAAATCCGAGTATATTGCCGCAACTTTAATTGATTTGCGCGACTCCTCCAATTTGAAAAGCGCCAATTTTCGCGGCAACGAACGAATTTACCCGGCGAGCGTCGTCAAAATGTTTTACATGGGGGCGCTGCACCGATGGCTCGAAGACGGAAAAGTAAAAATGACACCGGAACTCGAACGAGGGTTAAAGGATATGATTGTTGATTCGTCAAACGACGCGACACATTATATTTTGGACGTTTTGACCGAAACTTCGAGCGGAAGCGAGCTGTCGCCAAAAGAATTGCAAGCCTTCGCATACAAACGAAACGCCGTCAATCGTTATTTCGCCTCGCTCGGTTATATAAACATCAACGTCAATCAAAAAACTTACTGCGAAGACGCATACGGACGCGAGCGGCAGTTCCGGGACGGCGGCAAAAATCGGAATATGCTGACCACCAATGCAACGGCGCGACTTCTTGCGGAGATCGCTCTCGGCAAAACTGTAACACCTGCCAGAAGCAAGCAAATGCTTGATTTGATGAAACGTGATTTTAGCGGAAAATCCAATGACGCGGACGACCAAGGGCACGGTTTTACGGCTCTTGCGCTCAATGAATTAAATTTAGAGGGCGCGCGTCTCTGGTCAAAAGCCGGGTGGACGAGCAAAACTCGCCACGATGCCGCATACGTTGAAACACCGGGCGGGTTAAAATTTGTTTTGGTCGTTTTCACGGAAAATATAGCGAACGAACGCGCCGTAATTCCAGGCATTGCAAAAAACATTATGGAAAATCTCGGTAAATTAAAATAATATTTTCTCGATTTTAAAAAATCATATTTATAAAAAATGAAAAAAATCGCACTGGCAATCCACGGCGGCGCGGGAACTATTCTCAAGTCTTCGATGACGCCGGCGCTGGAAAACAAATATCGTAAAAGCCTACAAACCGCTCTCGAAATAGGCTGGGAAATTTTGAAGAACGGCGGCAATTCGCTCGACTCGGTCGAAGCTACAGTCGTTTCGCTTGAAAACGCGCCGCTTTTCAATGCCGGCAAGGGCGCCGTTTTTACGCACGACGAAAAAAATGAAATGGACGCGGCAATTATGGACGGTAAAAACTTGAATGCGGGCGCAATCGCTTTTGTAAGAAATGTCAAAAATCCGATAAAGCTCGCGCGTCTGGTGATGGAAAAAACCGAACATATTTTGCTTGCCGGAATCGGCGCAGGCGAATTTGCGAAACAGATGCGAGTTGAGTTTGAACCAGACGAGTACTTTTTTACCGATTTTCGTTACGAGCAATTTTTGAGCGCGCGCGCCAAAGGAATCGTCGAACTTGACCACGCTCCGGATGAAAATGAAAGTCTCAAGTCTCAAGTCTCAAGTCTCAAGTCTCAAACCAAAAGTCTATCCAATCCAAAATCCAAAATCCAAAATCCAAAATCCAAAATCGGAACGGTCGGCGCGGCAGCTTGTGATTTTTTGGGAAACGTTGCGGCGGCGACTTCAACGGGCGGAATGACCAACAAGAAATTTGGACGGATCGGCGATACGCCAATCATTGGCGCGGGAACTTATGCCGACAACCAAACCTGCGCTGTTTCCTGCACCGGACACGGTGAGTTTTTTATCAAAACAGTCGCTGCATACGATGTTGCCTGCCGTATGAAATACGGAAATTTAACCTTAAATGAAGCGGCAACAGCGACGATTGAAAATCTTCGTGATCTTGGCGGTGAAGGGGGACTCGTTGCCGTCGATGCTTTCGGCAACGTTGCGATGCCCTTTAATTGCGAAGGAATGTACCGCGCATTTATTACTTCAGACGGCGAACCGGTCATTGAAATTTATAAATGTTGAAGGTGATTTTCAGATTGTCAGCTTCGCTGCATCAAATATTTAACCGCTTATCACTTTTGCTCACCTTGCAGCCAAATAAAGATTCTAATCTTTGGCAACGGCAAATTTCGTTTGCCGATTTTGGTCGTTTGTTTTCAACTTTTTACTTTTGCGCCGAAACAGAATGCCGATTCTAATCAGCGAGAGTCTGACAAGTAAATACGTTGACAAAATAAAGACGATAAACCTAAGATGTATTCATAACATCCGAGATAAAGACTCTCCTCTTATCTCACAAAAATAAACTTTTTAACCGAATTACAAAACCAGGACAATCTATGATGAATTTATATCAAACAATTGCGAGACACTTCTCGGCTGTAACAAAACTATTTTTATTGACGATAATTGTAAGCGTAAGCCTTCAGGCTCAAACGAGCAGCGTTGATTTGTCTTTTAACGCAGTTCCCGAAAAAAATTCGATTGTGACTCCGACAACGAATTTTATACTTCAGCCCGACAACAAAATTATCGTTTTCGGTAATTTTCAACTCGTCAACGGCGTGGTCAGAAGTCGAATCGTGCGTTTCAACGCGGATGGCAGTTTAGACAATTCGTTTGATTGTGCGACCTGCGATTTTAACATTTCAAACGTCTTATCGCAGCCTGACGGGAAAATTGTTGTGTCCGGCTCGACAAACAATAATTTTCCCGTTGTCTATCGCTTAAACGCTGACGGCAGCCGCGATGCGGGTTTTACTTCGCCTTTTACTTTCGTTATGGGTTCCGCGTTTGTCAATGCGATTCAACCGGACGGGAAAATTTTGGTCACCCAAAGCGGTAATATCGGCGGTGTTTCCTACTATGATCTTTACCGCCTCAATACGGACGGAACATTTGATACGACGTTTACCAGAGTCGGCGTCGGCGGCGGACGGCTGGTTCGAACAATTCCGCAAAAAATATCTTTGACGCCGGACGGAAAAATTCTCGTCGCCACCAACACTACGAGCGCCAGCAATTCTGTTGGTGAGCTTCGGCGCTACAACGCGGACGGAACTGTCGACTCGACCTTTGAACCGCCTGTCCTAGTTGGCGCCGGTGGAGATTCGAGTTTTAGAAGAAGTTTTATTAACGACTTTGATATTCAATCCGACGGAAGCGTCGTAATTGCCGGCAGGTTCGTAACCGCCAACGGGGTCAGCCGCCAAAACATTGCCCGACTGCTTCCCGGCGGCAACGTCGATTTGTCATTTAACAGTTCTGATCTCGGTGAACTTACTAGAGTTAAAATTTTGTCGGACGGCAAAGTTTTAGTTAGCACGAGCAACCGATTTTACAGATTGAATACTGATGGCAGCTTGGATAATTCATTCGCTTCGCCGACAAATATCCCATTAATCGACAATTGGACGGTTGATTCGGCGGGAAGAATTGTCTTATCCGGCCTGTTCCTTGAAAACGGTGTAATTGTCAACCAATTTGCGCGACTCAATCAGGACGGAAGCGTTGAGAGTTCTTTCACGGTAAATTTCGGATTCGTCGGTTCAGTAACGGCAATCGCCGCGCAGTCTGACGGCAAAGTGATATTTGCCGGAGATTTCAATCGCGTCAACGGCGTGCCCCGCGTTTCAATTGCGCGTGTCAATGCCGACGGCAGCCTTGATACGACATTCAATCCGGGAACGGGATTCAACGGCACAATATCGAAGATAGTCGTTCAATCCGATGGGAAAATTTTAGTCGGCGGAGATATTTTTAGTTATAACGGCACGCCGCGTCGGGGTATCGCTCGTCTTAATGCGGACGGCAGTTTGGATACGAATTTCAATCCTATTACTCCATCCAATACATTTTTAACGGTTAATACGATTGCTTTGCAGTCGGACGGTAAAATTCTTATCGGCGGAACTTTCAACAGCGTTAACGGGCAAACGCGCACCAGCATTGCCCGGCTTAATGCGGACGGCAGTTTAGACACAAGTTTCAATCCGACATTCGGAAATGCGACGATTAGAAGTATCGTCGTGCAATCGGACGGTAAAATTATGGTCGGCGGCTTTTTCAGCGGCGTGAACGGGTTTAGCCGCACAAATTTGGTTCGGCTGAACGCAGACGGAAGTCTCGACAGTTCTTTCAACACGGGAAACATTTCAGAGGTTCGTCAAATCGAAGTTCAAACGGACGGAAGATATTTAATTTTAACCAACACAATCGTTCGGTTGAACAACAACGGCGCGACGGACTCAACTTTCGTTTCGCCGACTTTTAACGACACACTTAATCAATTTCTCGTGCAGCCCGACGGAAGCATTTTGGTCGGCGGAAGGTTTACCGCTATCAATAACGTTTCGCGCTCAAACATTGCGCGGCTTCAACCGAACGGAGCTTTAGACATCGGTTTCTTACCAAGCGGCGCGAACGGCGCGGTCAGAACGATTGTCAGGCAATCGGACGGACAAATTTTAGTCGGCGGTGATTTTTCAATTATCGGAGGCGTAACCCGATTGAGCATCGCCCGCTTAAACGTCAGTCCGGTTCGCGCACCGTTCACGCCGTTTGATTTTGACGGCGACGGACGCGCCGATGTTGCTGTCTTCCGACCTTCAAACGGCTTCTGGTACGAACTGCGCAGCCAGAATAATTCCTTTTTTGCGATGCAGTTCGGGCAAGCCAGCGACCGCATCGCGCCTGCTGATTACGACGGCGACGGGCGTACCGATGTCGCAGTCTTTCGCGATAC
>JALZOH010000146.1 GCA_030857305.1 Acidobacteriota bacterium | reverse complement strand
TTCGGATTTGCCCAGGCGTAAAATCCGCCGTCGAGTTCTGACGAATCGCGCTCAATTCGCTTTGATAAACCGACCTTTCTTCTGCTCATTCCCGCAAAATGCGGGTTAAAGCCAATGAGTTCCTGCTCGTTGTTTCCCTGCAAATACATTTCCGCGCCCGATTCGTCGGCAAATCTCAAATAAAAACCCTGCGGACATTTTATCGATTCGACATATTTAATTGTTTCCGTAATCAAAACATTAACGTCCTGTTCATTTTGGACGGGAAAACCGATGTTGGATAGGTTGCTCATGATTATAAAACGAATTGCCCACGAAACACAGGAAGTTCACGAAAGAAACACAAAAAGAAAAATTGATAAAATCTTTGTCTTAGTTTTCGTTTGTTTCGTGTTTTTCGTGGGCAAAATCTTTTCCTAGTTTGCCGAAATTGATTCGCTTTTTCCTGCGCTCAAACGATGCGCGTAAAGCGGGAATTTTTGCGTTAATTCCGCAACTTCTTTTTTAACGTTTATTTTTACTTCTTCGGATTCAGACTCGCGCACAATCGAAGCGATCAAGCGCGCAATTTGCTTCATCTCCGGTTCCTTCATTCCGCGCGTCGTCAAAGCAGGCGTTCCAAGCCGAATTCCGGAGGCGACAAACGGAGAATTCATATCAAACGGAATCGTGTTTTTGTTGACTGTAATGTGAACTTCGTCCAAAACCTTTTCGGCAACTTTCCCGGTAATACCTTTTCCGTCCTGAAACACATCAACCAAAACAAGATGATTGTCCGTGCCGCCCGAAACAAGTCGCAAATCCTGATTTTTGAGTTCAAAAGCTAATGCTTGCGCGTTGTCGAGGATTTGCTGCTGATACGATTTAAATTCAGATCGCAATGCTTCTCCGAACGCCACAGCTTTCGCCGCAATGATATGCACCAGTGGTCCGCCCTGGACACCCGGAAACACAGCTTTATCAATTGCTTTCGCAAATTCTTCACGGCACAAAATTAAACCGCCGCGCGGACCCCGCAAGGTTTTATGCGTCGTTGTCGTGACGAATTCACAATGCGGAACAGGCGACGGATGCAAGCCGACGGCAACCAAACCCGCAATGTGCGCGATGTCCGCCATAATGATTGCGCCGACGGATTTTGCAATCTCGCTGATACGTGTAAAATCAATCGTTCGCGAATACGCCGACGCGCCGCAGACGATCATTTTCGGGCGCGTTTCTTCGGCTGTTTTTTGCAGTTCGTCGTAATCAATCTGCTCGGTTTCACGCGAAACGCCATAATCGGAAACTTCGTAATTGATACCGGAAAAATTCATCGGATGCCCGTGCGTCAAATGCCCGCCGTGCGAGAGATTCATTCCCAAGATTTTATCGCCGTGTTGCAAAGACGCAAGAAACACCGACATATTTGCCTGCGCGCCCGAATGCGGTTGAACATTAGCGTGCTGTGCGCCGAAAATCTCTTTCGCCCGGTCAATCGCCAATTGCTCAACCGTATCGGCAAATTCGCAGCCGCCGTAATAACGCTTTTTCGGATAACCTTCCGCGTATTTGTTCGTAAAAACCGAACCCATCGCCTGCAAAACGGCTTCCGACACGAAGTTTTCCGACGCGATAAGTTCCAAACCGTTCGCTTGCCGTTTTGTTTCATCGTCAATCGCTTTGCTAATAATCGGGTCTGCTTCCCCTAAATTTGCACTAAAAAGATTATTCATTCTGTTCCCTCAATTTTCTTCGTTTTTGTCTGAATTGCTTTACATCATAAACCGTAAAGAAGTTACTCTCAAATTGCCTTGCTCCAAAAAGGAAACGCCGCCCCAATGAGCGACGTTTCAACTAAAATGATTTTAGCAACAAATTATGATGCTTTCTTCATATTGGCTTCAATTTGCAGGTTAACGGTTATGTTGTCAGACAACATCGCCGTTCCGTTTGGCAGATTGGTTCCATAATTTACGCCGAAGTCGCGGCGGTTGATTGATGTTTCAGCCGTGATGCCCATTTTCATTCCACCTTTTTCGCCCGGCAGAAAGCCCGCTACTTGAAACGGAATCGTCATCTGTTTGCTCACACCTTTCATTGTAAAATCGCCGGTCACCATCCAATTTTTTCCTTTCTTTTCAACTTTCGTGCTTTTAAAGGTCATATCGGGATATTTTTCGACTTCAAAAAAATCAGCCTTGCGCAAATGTTCGTCGCGCCGCGCAACGCCTGTATCCACACTCATTGTTTTTGCGGAAAATTCGACCGTTGAATTTTTGATATCTTTGCCGTCGTAATTCACCGTTCCGGTAAAATCGCGGAAATAGCCGGGAACATCAACTAGCCCCATGTGCTTGACGCGGAAACCAATTGAGCTGTGCGCCTTGTCAAAGCTGTAAGTTCCGGTTATTTCCTCAGGCTTCAATTTCGTATCGGCAGCAAATCCATTGGCAAAAGTTTCTGCCGAAACAGTGTTTGAAGACGCGCCCAAATTAAATAAAGCTACCATCGCGGAAAAAGCTAAAATTCCGACAGCTAAAAAAGTCGTTCGTTTAAGTATCATATCTACTCCTTACCTTAAATTCTGGTTTTTTGACGCTTTGTTAAAAGCGATAAAAAATTTACTTTCCTTTCAAAAATTGGTTGGTGATTTCCGCAACGCGCTTGCCTTGAAAGCGCGCCGCCGCAAGTGCTGTTTCGTCGGGTGGAATCGTGCCGTTACCTGAGGTGTGCGAAACGCCGTAAGGGTTGCCCGATTGAAACTGAACGGGGTCGTTGTAACCGGGCGAAACGATAATCATTCCCCAATGATAAAAAACCGAATTGAGCGACAAAATCGTGTTTTCGTGTCCGCCGTGCGCCGTTGCTGCGCTCGAAAAAGACGAGCCGATTTTATCAATCAACGCCCCGCGCCCCCAAAGCCCGCCCGTCGTGTCAATAAACGCTCGAAGCTGTGAAGTCGCCCCGCCATAACGCGTCGGCGTCCCGAAAATAATCGCGTCCGCCCTCATCGGTCGTCGCTTCCGCCACATCTCGCGTCGCTTCGACGTTTTTCTTCCAGCCTTCGTTTGAATTTATCGCTGCTTCAGGTGCGGTTTCCTTCACTTTTAATAATTTTGTCTCCGCGCCCGCTTCCCTCGCGCCTTCCTCAACCGCTTTCGCCAACCCGTAAGTTGTTCCTGTTGAACTGTAATAAATAATAGCAACTTTTCCCATTGTAAATTTCTCCCTTTATACATTTATAAGATTTTAATTTTCGGTGCTTTGTTTAAGCTGTAGACACTTATTAAGCTAAAAAATTAATCGTCATAACGACCATTTATCAAGAATCAACGACCTTTGTCAAATAATCTTTGCTTAATTTGAGTAACAATCAAAAATTTGAAGTTCTGAATGTGTCTTGGGGTGAAAATGGCTTGACAAATATTTGAAAATAAATTAGTTAACCGCCCGTCTGCCACGTTTTTATTACTTCTATCGGGTAGATTAGCATCAGGATATTGATTAAAAGGCTGTCGCGAATCCAGAAAATTAAAACGATTTCGGTCAGCGCAAACAATGCGAGCGAACGCCAAAAAGCGAGTTTGTGCGCGATGAGAAACCCAGTGGCGCAGCAAACAATGTCGCCGAACGAATTGGCAATCGAATCGCCGAAATATTCGAGCGAGATGGTCGCGGCGCGGTAACGTTCGATGACAGATTTTGAGTTTTCAAGGACTTCCCACGCGCTTTCAGTAGAAACAGCAATCAACAAAAGCCAAGCGAGTGATATTTTGCGACGAAAAATCAAATACAATATGCCGTAAAAACCGAGTCCGTGAAGAATGTGCGTAAAGGAATAAGGGTCGAAAAGATGCTGCGAATTATGCGTGCCCCAAGCGTCGCTTGACCACAGTTGAACGGGCGTGTCCCATTTGCACCACCAGATTCTGCCTTGATAAAAAAGAACAAAAATCGCACCGATGATAACGGCAAGCATCAGCAGATACGGCAAATAATCGCGTCGTGAATTGAATGGTTTGAAATCGTTTTTATTTTCTATTGTTTCGGATGCCAAAAATTTATTTAACCCGCGCCTATTTATTTTCTATTTTGATAACTCCGAAACTTGCGCCTTTTTCAATTTCTTTGAGAATGAGCGGAACGAGCGCTTGCAACGTTTCGAGTTTGTTGTTGATACCGATGAGAACAAAGATAGTAATAGCAAATTTATTTAAGTTCTGTTGTTTCGGCAGATTTTTGTCCATTGTTACAAAAGCTTCAAAACCTTCAAGTGTTACGAGTCCGAGCAGTTCGCCGTTTCTTTTCCCTAGCCAATTCGTTTCGCGGACGGTTAAAACTTCGTGCGCCGTGCCAAAACTTTCTTTAAGTTTTAAGGGCAAATTCTCGTCCAATAAAATTTTCATTGATTACATCTTTATCGGCAAAAAGTTCGGAAGCTAATTTTATTACTTTCAAAACTTGGTCTTTGGAAACAGACGGATAGTTTTCGAGAAATTCTTCCATCCGGTTGTCTTCGAGATAATCAAAAAGAATACTAACGGGAACTCGCGTGCCGTTGAAAACAGGCGTTCCCCCCAAAATTTGTTGGTCTATATTAATCGCTTTTTCTGCCATATATTTATTTTGCGCTAAAGACTATTCGTGTCAAGTTTTTTTCTAGCTTGTTTCGGTATATTTGCCGCTCGTTTCGCCGGCGAATTCGCCGCTTTGCTGCAATAATTTGGCGATCAAGCCTGTCCAGCCCGTCTGATGGCTCGCGCCCAAGCCGCAGCCTTTGTCGCCGTGAAAATACTCGTAAAAAAGAACGTGGTCGCGCCAGTGTTCATCAGTCTGAAACTTTTCCGAGTTGCCATAGACTGCGCGGTTTCCTTCCGCATCCTTCAAAAAAATTCTTGATAGACGAAGGGATAATTCCTGCGAAACTTCCCATAGCGTAAGCATTTTTTCCGAGCCGGTCGGAAATTCAATTTTGAAATCTTCACCAAAATAAAAATCGAACTTTTGGAGAGCTTCGATTAACAGGTAATTGACCGGAAACCAGATTGGACCACGCCAGTTCGAGTTGCCGCCGAACATCCCAGAGTGCGATTCGCCCGGTTCATACTCGACCGTATATTTTGTGTCAGCTACTTCAATTGTATAAGGATTTGCTTTGTGGACGCGCGACAGAGAGCGAATGCCGTAGCTCGATAAAAACTCGCTTTCCGAAAACATCACGCGCAGAACGCGCCGCAGACGCGCCGGGTTGACCAACGCGAGCAGCCGCCGGTTTTCCTTGCCTGCCTGCTGCATACAGGCAATTTCGTCGGTTAAATCAGGACGATGTTTTAAAAACCATTCGGTGCGTTTTCTGAATGCGGGCAAATCGTTGAGCCAGGCTTCTTCAAGGGTTTCAACCGCGAAAAGCGGAATCAGTCCGACCATCGAACGCAGGCGAAGCGGGACGTTGCGCTGATTCGGCAGATGCAGAACATCGTAGTAAAAACCGTCGCGCTCGTTCCAAAGCTCGGTGTTTTCGTTACCGAGATTGTTCATGGCGTCGGAAATATAAACAAAATGCTCGAAAAACTTGCTCGCTACGTCTTCATAAACTTTGTCGTCTTTAGCGAGTTCGAGCGCGATTGCCAGCATATTCAGGCAATACATCGCCATCCAACTCGTGCCGTCGGATTGTTCGAGCAGTCCGCCGTCGGGAAGCTTTGTGTTTCTGTCAAATACGCCGATGTTGTCGAGACCGAGAAATCCGCCTTCAAAAACATTGTTGCCTTCGGCGTCTTTGCGATTTACCCACCACGTAAAATTTAAGAGCAGTTTATGAAAGATTTTTTCCAAAAAGTCACGGTCGGGCTTGCCAGTACGCTTGGCTTCGATTTGATAAACTCGTAAACTCGCCCAAGCGTGAACCGGCGGATTGACATCGGAAAATGCCCATTCATAAGCAGGCATCTGCCCGTTCGGGTGCATATACCATTCACGAAGAAGCAAGATAAGTTGCTCTTTAGCAAACTCGGAATCGACTATAGCCAGTGAAACACAGTGGAACGCCAGATCCCAAGCCGCATACCACGGATATTCCCATTTGTCCGGCATCGAGATAACGTCATCGTTGTAGAGATGTTTCCATTCCTTATTGCGCCCATTTAAGCGCTGTTTCGGTGGCGGCGCGAATTTATCGT
>JALZOH010000145.1 GCA_030857305.1 Acidobacteriota bacterium | reverse complement strand
GGACCGCACCAGGTCGCCCACAGATTGAGGAGCAGAATTTTTCCCTTTTTATCTTCAATCTTAAACGTAGATTCGTCTAAAGCCTTGATGTCTGCTGTCGTAACCGCTATGGGCGCGGGCGGAAAATTGTTAATTTTCGTTTCAAGTTTGCTTTCATTTGAGGAAGATATGCCGGTATTATCAACCGAACTCTTTTGAGTGCTTGTCGTATCGGTGCAAGCAGCAAAGCAGAAAGAAACCACACCTAAAATAATAAATAAGGTCGTTTTCACCAATAAACTTTTCATTAAATTTTTAAACCTCTCAAGCTAATACCTCGCACACGCATAATAAAAACCGTAGCGATTACCAGTATTTAAAACATTACCATTAAAAACGCCTGATTTAAAACCTCATTCATTTGTGGATACAAAAAAATTACATGCCCTTGTAGTTTTCAAATGTTTTTGTGTCGCTTAAATTTTTTGAGGTTCATAAAATTTAAGCGAAAATTTGTTTTTCGCCATTCCTAAAAACAAATTTTGCAGAAATAAATTGTGCGATTATCTAATCCTTGACAACGATATTGACAAGACGTTTCGGCACAACGATAATTTTGACGATTTGTTTACCGTCCGTATATTCTTTAACTTTTGCGTCTGCCAAAGCCATCGTCTGCAAATGTTCCGGCGAGGTTTCGGGCGATGCCGAAATACGCGCCCGAAGTTTTCCGTTTATCTGAACCGGTATTTCCAATTCATCAGATTTCGCCAGAGATTCATCAGCAACGGGAAATTTTCCGCCCGAGTGCAAAATTCCCTCCGAAGTTCCGGTTAAAACTTCCCACAACTCCTCAGAAACGTGCGGCGCATACGGCGCGAGCATTAAAATCAAACTTTTCAAGGCTTCGTTCACCGCAAACGAATCGCTTTCGCTTGCCGCCGACGGCTCGACCTTAAAATCACCCAAAGCATTTGATAATTCCATCAAAGCCGCGACGGGCGTGTTAAACTGATAACTTTCAAAATTTTCAGTAATGCGTTTGATGGTTTGATGAGTTTTCTGCCGCAGTTTTCGCACATCTCCATTTCTTTCGCTCGAATCGGCAGAAGCTTTCAAGTTTTCCGGCTCTCGACTCTCAGCTGTCCACTCTCCGCTGTTTCGCAAAGCTTCGTGCCATCGGTAAACAAACCTGTAAACACGCTGCAAAAATCGCACTGCGCCATCGATGCCCGTTTCCTGCCAGACCAATTCGTTTTCGGCAGGCGCGGCGAACAAAGCGAAAATCCGCACAGCATCCGCGCCGTAAATAGAAATCATGTCGTCCGGGTCAACTCCGTTATATTTAGACTTTGACATTTTCTCGACGGCAACTTTGACCGGTGAATTATCCGTTTTCAAAACGGCATTAACGACTTTTCCCTTGTCGTCGCGAACAATTTCAACGTCATCCGGCGGAACATAACTTTCAAATGCTTTGCTGTAAAACGATTCCCCGACGACCATTCCCTGCGTCAGTAAATTTTTAACCGGTTCATCAAAATTTATTAAACCGATATCGCGCATCACCTTTGTCCAAAACCTTGTATAAAGCAAATGCATTACGGCGTGGTCAACGCCGCCGATATACTGGTCAACCGGCATCCAATACGTCGCAATTTCAGAATTGAACGGCAAATCTTTGTTATGCGGGTCGGTATATCTGAAATAATACCAGGTGGAATCGACGAAAGTATCCATCGTGTCGGTTTCGCGCCGCGCAGATTCTCCGCAACTTGGGCAATTCGTATTATAAAATTCGGGAACTTTCGCCAAAGGTGATTCGCCGACGCCTGTAAACGGCGCGGATTCGGGCAGCTCAACCGGCAGATTTTCGTATTTCTCAGGAACCGTTCCGCACGTTTCACAATATACGATTGGAATCGGCGCCCCCCAAAAACGCTGACGCGAAATTCCCCAATCGCGCAGACGATAAGTGGTTGCAGATTCGCCGAAATTGTTTTCCTCGGCAAACTCTGCCATTTCGCGTTTTGCCTCATCGCTTGTTTTGCCCGACCATTCGCCTGAATTTATCAAATCGCCATATTCTGTATATGCCGCTTCGATTTTGAACTTTGAACTTTGAACTTTGGAATTTGAACTTTGGACTACTTCCCGAATTGGCAAATTAAATTTTTTCGCAAATTCAAAATCTCGCTCATCGTGCGCCGGGACGCTCATCACCGCGCCCGTGCCGTATTCCATCATGACGTAATTGCCGACCCAAACCGGCAATTCTTCACCGCTAAACGGATTCGTCACCCTTAAACCTGTATCCACTCCGTCTTTTTCCACTTCCTCGCCGTATTCGGTCGGCTTTGCTTTTTCAACTTTTATCCGTTCAATTTTTGCTTTCACGTCTCCGGATAAATGATCGAAATTTTCTTCAATAATCGGATGTTCTGCCGAAACAACAACAGCGTTTGCGCCGTAAATCGTGTCAATGCGCGTAGTGAAAACACGCACCGACGATTGCGGATTTTCTGCATCCTCACTTTGGACTTTGGACTTTGAACTTTGAACCTTGAACTCCACAAAAGCTCCTTCGCTTTTGCCAATCCAATTTTTCTGCATCGTTAAAACGCGCTCTGCCCAACCCGTTTCGATTTCCGGCATTCCCTGAAGGAGTTCTTCGGCATAAGCGGTAATTTTCAGAAACCACTGTCGGCGCGTCTGCTTTTCGACTTGAGTTCCGCAGCGCCAGCACGTTCCGCCGGAAGCCTGTTCGTTGGAAAGCGTCGTTTCGCATTTCGGACACCAATTAACTTGCGAATCTTTCTGATAAGCAAGCCCTCGCTCGAACATTTTCAGGAAAAACCACTGGTCAAATTTGTAATATTCCGGACGATGCGCGGCGATTTCCCGGCTCCAATCGTAGCTGATGCCGAGCCGCTGAAGCTGCTCGCGCATCTGTTTGATGTTATCTTCCGTCCAATCGCGCGGATTGACGCCTTTTTTAATGGCGGCTTGTTCAGCCGGCTGTCCGAACGAATCCCAGCCAATCGGATGCAGAACATTAAAATTTTGCAGCCGTTTATACCACGCCAACGCGTCCCCGATTGAATAATTGCGGACGTGTCCCATATGCAGTCTGCCCGACGGATAGGGAAGCATTTCCAGTGCGTAAAACTTCAGTCGTGTGTTGTCTATTTCTGCTTCAAATGTTTTATTTTCCTCCCAACGCTTCTGCCATTTCTGCTCTATTTTTTGCGCAAAATATTTTTCGTCCATACGTTTTCAGTCCTAAGTCCAATGTCTAAAGTCCAATGCCTATTGAACATTAATAAAAAATTCAGCTTAGCGAATAAATATAAATTTATCCACCACACACTTGTTTATGCATTTAATTTGTAATATTTAATTACGAAGGTTACGCCGCGACGCCGACTAATCCGGGGGCGCGGCTATCTAAGGAGGAGTTTGCTGAATTGAGTAAACAAAATCATAATCGAATTTTAATTATTAAATCAAAAATTGTCCAGTTTCACAAACTAATTTATTGATTCAAAAGGCAGCTTTGTGTTATTTTAAAAGACGCTTTTCAAAAATAATCTGTAGGAGATTTAACTCAAACGAAAGTTTTAAAGATGAAACAAATTAATTTGCGGACAGCCAAAACTTGAAATTTTAGTTTGTTGTTTGACTGTCTGCCCGAAAAATTGGAGGCAAAAAAGATGGTCAACCGAGCAAACCAAAATATTGTCGGCGAATTTAATAAATTAAACGAAGCAGAAACCAGAGACGTCATTACATATATTTCCCGGCTTATTTCCGCACGTCTTTCTAAAGCGAAAGAACCACAACCGAATGACGATTTAATTTTATCGTTGTCAAACGCATACGAAAACAAACGCGCCCGTCAAGTTTTCGAGTGGGAAAAAGTCAGGCGGCAAAACGTGCAGCGCACAGCCTGAAAAGTTTAATGACGAATTACAAAATACGAATTACAAGTTTAAGGCACGCAATCAAAAACTTTTCCTTTCTTTGCGTGCTTTGCGCCTTTGCGGGAAATTCCTTTTCACAGAATAATGTATTCAACCAGGATTCGATTGACTTTTTACCGCTCAGAATCTCGCTTCAAGAAGCTATCCGGTCTGGTAGCATCGAACAAAAACGCGACGCACTTTTTCAAATTAGAAATCTCAAATCCGAAGAACCATCCCGCATCGCCATTCCCGCATTAAATGATAAATCTGAAATTGTTCGCGCCACCGCCGCATCTTCCGTTATTTTTCTTCCTAAAGATGAAGCATTAAGCACGTTGCTTCCACTTCTGACGGATAAAAAGGAACTCGTCAGGCGTGAAACGGCTTATGCACTTGGCAAAGTCGGAAGTGCAAGCGCCGTCACTCCACTTTTGAAGATTTTGCAAAAAGACAAAATTTTAGAAGTCCGCGCCGCAACCGCCGTTGCGCTCGGTGAAATCGGCGATGCTTCGGCGGTGAGCGAACTCATAAAAATTTTACAAAGAAAACCTGCGACAAAAGAAGAATTTCTTCGTCGAAGCGCGGCGCGTTCAATTGGTCAAATTGCGCAAATAATTCAAACGAATGAAATAAAAGTTCTCACGCCTGAAAATTTTTTGCCTGACAAGTACAACTCAATTGAGAAAGCGAAATATCCAAAGTTTGTTGAAACTTTCCCTGTTTTTCGTGACGCAACAAATGTTTTGATTCAGACTTTGCAAAACTCGAAAGAATTTGATGACGTAAGACGTGAAGTGGCATTCGCATTGGGTGCAATCGGCGATGCATCAGCAATTCCCGTCTTGCAGGTGAATCTCAATGCAAAAGATTATTATCTGGCGAAAATTTGCGCCGAAGCACTGGAGAAAATAGACTTACGCCAAACATTATTAAAAAAATAGTAAACAAAAAAGCTTCATTCAAACAATTCTCTTTACTCTATTTTCTTTTTTTATCAGTATTCTGTTTTAATAAAAATATGCAAGCAATACACGCTAAGAAAAAATTTGCTCAAGAAAAAGATTTGGAATCTTTTTATCTTTCAGTGCGCAAATACACCGAAGAAATCTGCGCGCCGCTCGAAATTGAAGATTACATTCCGCAGCCTTCCGTTGATGTTTCGCCGCCGAAATGGAACATTGCTCACACAACCTGGTTTTTTGAGGAAATGATTTTAAAGCATTTTGCCGCGGGTTATCAGGAATTTAATCCAAATTTCAGCTTTCTTTTCAATAGTTATTACAATTCAATCGGGGAGCGCACCGTGCGCAATAATCGCGGCGATTTGAGCCGTCCGACCGTGAAGGAAGTTTATCAATATCGAAAATATGTTGACGAAAAAATGAGCGAATTTCTCAGACAGGATTTGTCAGAAGAAGTCCGCGAATTAATTATACTGGGTCTTCATCACGAACAGCAGCATCAGGAACTGCTGATTACCGATTTGAAATTTACGCTCAGCTGCAATCCGCTTTTCCCGGTTTACAATACAGAAAATATAATATGTGAAAAAGGTGAAGCCCAAACTGCTCACAAAGACGAACATATTTCCGTACCGGCAGGAATTTATGAGATTGGATTTCAAGGCGAAGACTTTTATTTCGATAACGAACTCGGACGACACAAAGTTTATCTGCACGATTTTGAGATAGGCAATCAGCTTGTAAATAACGCAGAATTTTTGGAATTTATCGAAGACGGCGGTTACGAAAACTTTCGGTTCTGGCATGCGGAAGGCTGGGATTGGGTTAATCAGAATCAGATAAAAAGCCCGCTTTACTGGCACAAAAAAGATGGCGCATGGTTTCATTTTACCCTTGGCGGCTTGCGAAAACTAAATCCTGAAAAGGCAGTTTCCCACGTTTCGTTTTACGAAGCGGCAGCGTTTGCCGAATGGAAAGGCGCGCGTCTTCCGACAGAATTTGAATGGGAAACGGCAAGTGATCAATTTGATTGGGGCTTTCGCTGGGAATGGACGGCAAGCGCGTATCTGCCGTATCCGAATTTCACAAAACCGGCAGGCGCGGTCGGCGAATACAACGGTAAATTTATGGTTAATCAGATGGTTTTGCGCGGCGCAAGCGTAGCGACTTCGCCCGGGCACAGCCGCAAGACGTATCGAAACTTTTTTCATCCGCCGCTTCGCTGGCAATTTACGGGAATTCGTCTAGCCAAATAATGCAAAGCTCCAGCGCAACAATACAAAGCACTTTTGCCGAAGACGTGCGGCGGGGTTTGTCCGCGACACCGAAGTTTCTTTCGTCAAAATATTTC
>JALZOH010000144.1 GCA_030857305.1 Acidobacteriota bacterium | reverse complement strand
GTTATTCTTTTTATCTTATATTATACGAACAGGGGAATTTTTTATGAAGCTAAATGATTTATTGGAAAAAATTACTGCCCTTGAATCAGGTGGTTTTCCGGTCTTGAGTGTTTATATGAGCAGCGAAGCAAACGAACAAGGTCGTGATGATTTTAACACCTGGCTGAAACAGGAATTGTCGGATTTAAGCAAAAATTACGACGACGAATCACCGGAATCGGAAAGCGTTAAGCAGGACATCGAGCGAATTACGAATTTTGTTGAAAATGAAGTTGAACCTTCCGCGCAGGGCTTAGCAATTTTCGCTTGTTTCGGAGCAGACGAATTTTTTGAAACGGCGCAGCTTGAAGTTCCGTTTCCGAACAATAATTTATTTGCTTTTGAACGACCGCATATTTTTCCGCTCGTCAGAGCAATCGAACAAAATCCGCGCTATCTGGCACTATGGGCAGACACAAACAAGGCGGGCATTTATATTTTCGGCGGCGAGCGGATGATTGACGCGAAAACCGAAACAAAAGCTCAAATTGAAGAAATTGAAAATGTCGTTACGCAAGACTCGCCTGAAGGAATTCGGTCGGAGTATAGTTTTCAGCGGCGGATGGAAAATTTTCATCTGCAGCACGCCAAAGAAACGGTTGATGAAGTTGAAAAGCTGATGCGCGATACGAAAATCGAACATTTAATTTTATGCGGTAATGATACGACAATTATGCCTATTTTGCGTCCGCAATTGCCGAAAGCTATCGAAGAAAAGGTTGTCGGAACATTAAATATGAGTCAGTATGCTTCCGAAGAAGAAATTCACGAAGCAACGCACGCGCTTATGCAAGAACATAACGAGGAACAAGACGAAGAAAAATTCAAACGAGTTCTGGATACGGCAAAAGCGGCGGCAGGTCTCGGTGTTCTCGGTGTAAAAGACACTCTCACAGCTCTTTCAAATGGACAAGTCGAAGAATTAATTATCAGCGCCTCATTTGACGCAATCAAATATAGAAGAAAAGATGTCGAGCAAGTTTTGGAAGATTACGCGCCGGGTGATGATAATTCCGTCACGGATGATCTGCCGGAAGCCGACGAGCCGCGCCAGATTGCCGACGAACTCATCATTCGCGCCTTAAATTCATCGGCAAAAATTTCTTTTATCGAAGATTCCGAGCGGATAAAGGAAATCGGCGGTGTCGGCGCAGTTCTCCGTTACAACATAAACGCCACTGCCAACGGTTAAATCCATTTTTAGAATGTCCCTGCAAAAAGGTGAATATGGCAAAGAAAGAAAAGAAAATTAATAAAAAAGGCGAATCGGAAAAGACAAAGAAATCTGGTGGCAAAGACAAATTAAAAAATATTGTTTTAAGAGAAGCGGATGTTGCCACCCAAGAGCATCCGACTTCGCCGATGCCTGCTCAAACACAAAACCGCCCCGGAATCGAAGCGAAAATGTCGCCTCGTCCTGAATTTTTGGCTTTGAGTTACAAAGGTTCTGGAAAACTCCTGGACAAAGTTGCGCTTATCACCGGCGGAGATTCGGGAATCGGACGCGCGGTCGCCGTTCTGTTTGCCCGCGAAGGTGCGGATGTCTCAATTATTTATTTAAAAGCCGAACAGAAAGATGCCGAAGAAACTGCTGCCCAAGTCAAGCGGGAAGGTCGGCGAGCGCTTCTGATTCCGGGTGACGTTAAGGACAGTAAATTCTGTCGAAGGTCTGCCGGACAAACCGTCAGAGAATTCGGCAAACTCGATATTTTGATCAATAACGCCGCTTTTCAAAAACACCAGGATAAATTTGAAGATATTACTTTTAATCAGTGGGATAAAACCTTTAAGACTAATATTTACGGCTATTTCAATATGGTCAAAGCCGCGCTCAAACACCTTCAAAAAGGTAGTGTAATTATAAATTCAGGCTCAATTACGGGTTTGGAAGGAAGTAAAGAACTGATCGATTATTCCGCGACAAAAGGCGCGATTCACGCCTTCACAAAATCACTTGCACAAAATCTGGTTGAACGCGGGATACGTGTTAATGCGGTCGCGCCCGGACCAGTTTGGACACCGCTTAATATTGCCGATAAGTCAGCTAAAGAAGCTGCCAAGCACGGAGCGGACACGCCGATGAAGCGTCCTGCTCAACCGGAGGAAATTGCCCCGGCTTTTGTATTTTTCGCGTCAAACACGGATTCGAGTTATATTTCCGGCGAAGTTTTGACAATTCTCGGGGGCGAAACACGGGCAAGTTAAACAAATAGCTAACCGTTACTTATGAGGTCGGCTATTTCATCCTTTGATAACCTTATCAACTATTGTTTGTAATTTTATGGCAGATTCTTCAATAAAGGTTTTTGATTGCGCGAACCATTTTTCATCGGTTGTTTCATCATCTCTCTGAAACACTAATGCGCGGCGTGTTTCCTCAGGAGCAGGTCCACCGTAAATTTTTCTGATACTAACAAAGTTTTCGGGCGAAAGCGCTTGTTGCAAATCTTCAAACGTCAGTGAAAGTTCGCTTCCCGTAATTTTCTTCGCTGAACCCTGTAGAATTTCGTGCGTGATTTCGCTTCTCTTTTCAATTGCCGTTTTCACCGATTCTGCGACAATATGATGCGCGACGCGGAACGATAAGTCTTCGCGGCGCACGATTGTATCGGCAAGCTCGGTCACGGTGATGAACTTTTCACCGGCGCGGCGGCGCAAAGTTTCGATGTTAAAAGTCGCGGTTTTGAGAGTGTTGCCGAGCAATGAAACGGCGCGAGAAGCATCACGGATGGCGCTGAAAATAAGAGGTTGAATGTCGTCTTCCGAATCGTTGATGTCGCCGAAGGGCGTATTATGAACGGCTGTCATCACGCCCAGAGATTGCCCCAGACCTTTGCTGGCGATGGCGCGGACGTGTTCGAGTGCCACCGGATTTCGTTTCTGCGGCATTATTGAAGACGTCTGCACGTAACCGTCGGACAAAACAATTACATCGAATTCCTGCATCGCCATTAAAAGAAATTCCTGGGCGAATTTGCCGACATTGACGAGTAATACAGAAGTTGCACCTAGCATTTCGGTAAAATAATCAATCGAAGCAATCGAAGCGTAGGAATTTACCGTCGGCGCGGTGAATCCCAAAAGTTCCGCCGTCCGCCCCCGATTTATCGGAAACCCGGTCGTCGTTATCGCGCACGCGCCGAGCGGACAAAAATTCATATTTTCAAACGCCCGTTGCAATCGTTTCACGTCGCGTCCGAGGTTTTCCGCCATTGCTAAAAGAAAATGCGCCAGCGTCGAAGGCTGCGCCGGTTGCGTGTGCGTGTAAGCCGGAATCAATGTATCGTGATGCTTCGAAGCCAAATCAAGCAGAACGCTTCGCAAGTTCATCGTTCCGCGCAAAAGATTTAAAGTATCCTGGCGAAGGCGCAAACGATAAATTGTGACATCAATATCGTTGCGGCTGCGAGCGGTATGCAGTTTTCCAGCCACATCTTCATCACAATTTTCAATCAGTAATTTTTGGATTAAGAAAAATAAATCTTCGTAACTTCCGTCGTATTTTGTGGCGCGAATTTTATCCAAATTAATGCCTCGAAGAGCTTTTAATAATTGTCGCAATTCGTCCCGGGTAATAATTTTCTGCTCGGCGAGCATCACGGCGTGCGCGTAGTCAACCTCAAAAAGCGCATGTAAAAAAAAGCGTTTTGCATCTTCAAAACAATCAGTCAAAACATTTTCCGTATAATTTGGCGCCGGAAATTTCTCACTCATAAAAATATTTCTGCACAAAAAAGTGGCAAGTGATAAGTATGAAATCAAAAACTTACCACTTGCCGCTCACCACTTTTATTTAGACGCTTTCGGTAAACTCAACAAATTTGCAAAAAGTCTGTAAGCACCCGGATTTCCGGTCGGCAATTGGCGGAAAAAGGAGTATGAATTATAAACATAATGTCCTTTGCCGAGTTTAGTGTAAACAAGCGCGCCTTTTCCTTCGGGCTCTCCCTCGTCGTGTGATTCGAGCAGCGCCGTATATTGTGGGTCAAATGTTGAAAAGCTATAAAGATTTCGCTCCTGCACCCAATTTTCCCAGTCGCTGGCGACAATCTTGTTCGGATAATTAAATACCGGATGGCTCGGCACTAAAATCTTGACCGGAGCGTTTTCGTCAACGACGCGGACATTTGAAATCCGCTGCACGCCATTAATGACCGAAGACATCTCCGCCGGATACGGTGTTAATTTTTCTCTGATGTATTCCTGCTGTTGGTATTGAACAATCATCGTCCCGCCGTTTCTCACGAAATCAAGTAACCGATTGTTGTTTGCCACAAAATCGGGGCGAACCTGTGATGCGCGGATACCGACGACAATTGTATCGAATTTCGATAAATCGCCGGTCGAAAGGTCTTCTTCCTCAAGCATCGTGACATTTAAACCCAAAAGCCTGATGGCTTCCGGCACACGATCGCCGGTTCCCATAATATAACCGACTCTGACGGGCGCGATTTTTAAATTGACGACCTTCGCGGCAATCTCAGACGGTTTATAAATGCGGTGCGTTTGAATGTGTGGATAAGCCACTTCCTGAACCGTCTGGTTAAAAGTTTGTCCATTGATAACCGCGTTTGCCAAAACTTTGTATGAGTCGGGTTTTGCGTTGGCGGCAACGGTCATCTCGAAAACAACCGTCGTTTTTTCGCCTTTTCCCTTCAAAATAAAATCAGCCGAGCCAGGCGTGGAAATCCATCCGCTCGGTAAATCTAGCCGGAGCGTTCCTTTTGTTTCGCGCGGCGCGTTGTTCTTTACCGATACGACAACACGGCGTTTTTGTGCTTTTGGCGAAGTTGGGATAATTAATAAATTTGAATCTGAGCTCACAGTCACCATCGGAACGATACTTAAATTTCGGCGAAGTTCGCCGCGAATATCATCGGCGTAGCGATATTCTACCGGCTTCATTACAGTTATTTCTTCGTCGCCGATCAAAATTTTTACTTCAGCAGTTGCGAGCGGCGAATTGAACGGCATATTTTTCTGCTCTGCCACTGAATTCCAATCGAAAGTAAAATCTTTTCTTGGATTTTCTAGCCAGTAAGGTTGTGATACTTTCGCGTTTAGAGGCGTTTTAAGTGTAAAAAAATAGGCATTCATCGCTGTTTCGTCGCGCTGACGAAAACCTTGATTTGGTGCGGGCGTCGGTTGCGGAGCGTTATCGACTGTCCAGCCCTGCGGAACGCGAATCATTGCGCTATTGACTTTGACGCCTGACGATTCCGGCGCAAAAACACGCACGGCGACGCTCGTTGGGTCACCGGCAACAACAGTTTCGGAAGCGCTTAGCGCATCAACAACGATTCCCGCAGCTGCTTGCAAAGCTTCGGAAAACTCGCGCTCTTTTTGACTAAGCAGAAAATCAGCATCGGCAAGTGCCGCGTTTTGCGCGCGGGCAGATTTTTCCGTAATTTCGAGCCGTGCTTTACGAATTTGCCGTAAGCCTTCAGCCAGCGGCTGAACGACTTTGCCCGGATTCATCGCATCGAACGCGACTAAGGCTTTTGAAGCAGCGATTTGAGCCGCGCCCAGTTCACTGTCAATAAAACTATCGGTGAGCCCGACGAGTTTCGGAATACCGGCAATCGAAGTGTCAATTCCGTCCCAGACGCTTCTTTCAATTTCACTTCGAACAACATTTGTTTCAAGCAAACGAATGCCTGACGCCTGCTTTCCGCGAAGTTCCAGCGAACCCATCTCCTGCGATTTGTGCTGGCTTCTGCCTTCCATCGCAATTTCAAAATACGAACGTCCGATGAGCGGGTCGTAGTCGCCAGTACTGACAGTTAAACTCGGCACATTTTGCGCGCTTTGCGCGAATCCTTGACCGACGTAAAGTTTTTTCGCCTGCCACGGGCGCAGTCCTTCCTGAAAATGTTCAGGATATTGATTTAGGTCGGCGGCTGCCTTAAAAGCAATCGGAGTTAAATAACCGGCAAGTTGGTGCTGCCCATGACCGTCTGCCGGAGTTCCGCTAAATCGGGAAATAATGACTAACGGGCGAAAGACTCTGATGGCGCGAACCATATCGCCCAGAACTGCTTTCTCGCCCCAAATTCGCGCCGCTTCCTCGCGTTTTTTCGAGAAGCCATATTCCATAAAGCGCGTGAAAAATTGCTCGCCGCCGTCAAGTCTGCGTGCCTGCAAAAGCTCTTCCGAACGAATAATGCCGAGCGATTCAAAAAGCTCCGGTCCGATGACGTTTTGTCCTCCTTCGCCGCGGGTCAGTGA
>JALZOH010000143.1 GCA_030857305.1 Acidobacteriota bacterium | reverse complement strand
GGCTTGGATTTGCGGGTTACGCGAATCGGAATGGGAATGCCGGTCGGAAGTGATTTGGAGTTTGTCGATGAAGTAACGATGGAAAAAGCACTGACGAATCGGCACTTAATTTAACGAACATTTCCGACTTAAAATTTAAAACAAAAACGGACAAAGAGAAATTTCCCGATTCTCCTTGTCCTTTTTGTTTGCCTTCCCTTGTTTGCCTTCCCTTGTTCGTTCGTCTTTTGCCTAAGCTAGACCTTTTATGCAACTTTTGCCCGTTTTATATTGCTTACCTTTTCATTCGCTGCGGTTGCGGCATCGGATTCAGTTTTCGTTTTTTCTAAGCGAGCGGTCATTCGGCGGTCTAAATCCTCAATTTGCTCGTCGGTCAAATGATGAATGTTCGGCTGATTGTGATAAATTTTCGCGCCCGTTACAATGTCCGCTCGTTTGAAGCCGTTTTCTTCCGCCTTTTTAACCAATTCCTCGACAGTCATTTTCTGCGGCGCAATCGAAATCGGAGTTCTGTCTTCGATAAATTCCGGCACGTCCGATTTTGCGGGTTTATCAAACGCCAATTCCAAGGCTTGCTCGGCTTTCATATGTTCGAGAAAATCCTTGAAACCGATATTTCCCGTCATCTCAAAACCGACTTCAAACGCCGGTGAATTGCTTTTGACAACTTGAAATACTCTGGTGATTTCACCGTCGCGTTCCTGCATACTGACTTCAACCATCACGTCCACAAAATACTCCAAACCGCTTGCCGTCATCGGCAAAACGCGCCCGATTTCGTTGTCTTCTTTTGCTTCTTTGCCTTTGGCGGGAATTTGGTCGGCGATGACGACGCATTTTCCGCTTTCAATACAGAGTTTTCGCAATACGCTTTGCAAAATCATCTGGTCGGCGGCGAGTTCTTCCGCGCTCGGTTGCGCGAGCGGGTCGCCGGTTTTTTCTCGCACGGCTTCAATCATCTCCGAATGTTTCGCGCCGAAATACGCCGCCCAACTGTCTAATGCGAAACAGCCGTAATTTTGTTCCCGACCTTCGCCGTTGATTGCCCAATCAATAAATTCCGGCAATTCGTCGGTTTGTTCGATTTCCAAAGCGTCAAAAGTTTGACCGACCCCGCGAAGTAGTCGCGCCTTTCGTTCCGTGTCGAAAATGCAGAGTTTCCCCAAGCCCGCTTCCGACATCGAACTGACAAAATGACTTTTGCCGACACCCGCGCCGCCGCGAATCGCCATAATCAGACGCTGCTGGCGCGGCATCCGGCTTAATGGATTAACCTTTTGTTTATTTGTATTTTTCATTTTTGCTTTCTCCTTGCTAAATGTTTCTTAATGTTTTCCCTTATTTTTCGTTTGCTAAACACCTACCGTCAAAGGCATTTTGTTGCACTGATGAAACAAATCTAACATAAGTTGCAATCTGTTTCAAGTATGAAACAAGATTTTTTGAAAAATTCTATGTTTATTTTTAAGAAGCAGTTTGAAAAGTCAATTTGGGCGAGCAGGAAAACAAAATTCTAAATTCTAAAATTTTAATTATTAATTCTGCATTAACTCGCAAATAAATAATTGCTAACTATTGCAAAATAATTTAGAACTTAGAATGTAAAATTTAGAATTCAATGCTTTTCGGCTTTCGATAACTTTTCAAATTGCTTCTAGGTGTTTAGTCCCATAGTAAGGTGGTGCGGATTAATTTTAAAGCGTTCTTTCTGATTTTGCCAGCATTGGCTGATGTATTCGTAAGAGGTCAGCCCTTTTAAGGTTTTCAGCCGTTTGGCAAAGTTATATGCCGTTAGGAAAAGCCCGAGATGGTCTTTTAGCTGCTGGTGCGTTTGGTAGTAATAGCGTTTGACTGTCGCTTCTTTGATGGTTCGGTTCATTCGCTCAACTTGCCCGTTTGTCCATGGATGTTTGACTTTGGTGAGCCGGTGTTCGATTCGGTGTTGACTGCAAATGCGGTCGAATAAATGCATAAACGCCCATTTATCTTTTAGACGGTTGGTAAATTCAATGCCGTTGTCAGTCAGAATAGTATGAATATGGTAAGGCACGACATTGATTAACTGGCGTAAGAACTGACATGCCCGGTCGCGCGTCTGGTCGGGATGCAATTCGGCATAGGTAAATTTGGAAGTTCGGTCAATGGCGACAAACAGGTAAAGCCGTCCCTGCTCAGTGGAAACTTCGGCAATATCAATATGAAAATAGCCGATTGGATATTGGGCAAACTTTTTCTTGACCGGCTTTTTATCTGCAACTTCGGGCAATCGGCTGATGCCGTGCCGCTGCAAACAACGATGAAGCGCGGAACGAGTCAAATTTGGAATGGTTGCTTGCAGAGCATACAAACAATCGTCAAGCGGCAACAGCGTTTGGCCGCGAAAAGCGACAATGGTGGCTTCCTGCTCCATTGTCAGAACAGTCGAGTGCGGTCGGCGCGGACCCATCGGCGCATCTTTAACGAAGGTTCGCTTACGCCATTTGGCTACTGTTTTGATATTGATATGATAGTGCGAAGCCATTTGTTTCAGGCTTTCTTGACTATGCTGTATTGCACGGGCGCAGTGCCACTGTCGTAGTGGCGCAGCCGTGTAAAATCTGTCCCATAGTAACTCCTTGTTAATTGATGACGTGCATTTTACACCATCACACTTTGGGACTAAACACCTAATATCTTCGATACAGAAAGTGTCGAAAATTAACTTTTTAAACCTTAATCTCTAAACATTTTTCTTCAAAAATGCTAGCGTTTGCGTCCACGCATCTTTCGCGGCTTCGGCGTTATAGCGTTCGGCGTTGGTGTCGTTGAAGAAAGCGTGGGCTGCGTCTTTGTAGATTTTGGATTCGTATTGCTTTTTCAGTTTCTTCATTGAAGCGGCGACTTCCGGCACTTTTGAAGTGATGCGCTCGTCCGTTTCGCCGTAGATGCCGAGAACGGGGCAATGGACTTTGGCGAGTTGCTCTTCGGTTGGCGCGGTTCCGTAAAAAACGACTGCCGCTTGTAGTTTGTTCGGTTCGGTGGCGAGCAGAAAAGACCTCGCGCCGCCCCAGCAAAATCCGATTGAAGCGAGTTTGTTTTTCTTGACGTTCTGGTGTTTATTCAAAAAGGTTAATCCGGCGTTGAGGTCGCTCATTACGTCCGGGATAGGAATTGCGGCAAACGCTTCACGGACTTTTTCGGGCGTCGTCATCGCCGCCGTTCCGCCTTTGCGCGAGAGCGCGTCAACGGCAAGCGCGACGTAACCGGCGGCGGCAAAGCGTCGCGCAACGTCTCTCGTATGGTCGTTCAGCCCGCGATTTTCGTGGATAACAATTATTGCCGGATATTTTCCCTTGGCTTTCGGTTTACTCAAATAACCGGACAGTTTTATCGCGCCGTTCGGGTAATCGATGGTGCTTGAATCGACGTTGGCTTGCTGCGATTCGACCTCTGAAACGAGCGTCGCCGCCAGACCGCTCTGCTCCAAAAACAATTGCGCGGCGGCATATGTGCCGGTCGCGGCAATTAAGCCTGTAAATAAGTCTCGACGGTTAAGTTTGCGTCCGCGATATTCTTCAACGATAGTTTCAATTGTTTTTTCCATAGTTTTTCACTAACCTTTTTCGATAAGTATGACTTTTCGCCAGCAAACATTCAACTTTTTGGAGAGTTGACTGAAATATTTTCCGGTGTAAAGGAAATTTTATGAAACGCACGAATGAGTGTTTGCTGGAAAGCAGTTCGACGGTAGATGCAACGTCAGAATTATTTTTGAATAGAGAAAGTTGGATATTTCTTTTTATTGTCGGATAATTCATTTTGAAACTTATGGATATTAATCTGACAGACAAAAAAGCGTTCGTTTGCGGAAGCACGCAAGGCATCGGACGAGCTGCTGCCATTAAACTCGCCGATCTCGGCGCATCGGTTATTCTTTTGGCACGAAACGAGTATTCGCTAAAGCAAGTGAAAAACGAGTTGAACACATCGCAAAATCAGCGACACGATTTTATTGTCGTCGATTTTTCCAAGCCCGAGGAATTAAAAAACAAAGTCGCTGAATATCTTCAAAACAATAATCAACCGGTTCAAATTTTAATTAATAATACGGGCGGACCTCCGGCTGGAAAAGCGATTGACGCACAACTGCACGAGTTTATTAATGCTTTTCAAAATCATCTGCTTTGCAATCAAATTCTCGTCCAATCGCTCGTCGAACAGATGAAAGCCGAACGATACGGGCGCATCGTCAACGTCATTTCTACTTCCGTTAAACAGCCGATTCCGAATTTGGGCGTGTCGAACACAATTCGCGGCGCGGTTGCGAACTGGGCAAAAACTTTAGCAGGTGAGCTCGGCGAGTTTGGAATTACGGTTAATAATGTTTTGCCAGGCTTTACCAAAACGCAGCGTCTACAATCAATTATTGAGAACAAAGCATCTAAAGCAGGTGTTTCAATTGAACAAATTGAAGCGGAAATGAAAAGTGAAGCTCCCGCAAAAAGATTTGCCGAAGCGTCGGAAGTTGCCAATGCGATTGCGTTTCTGGCGAGCCCGGCGGCTTCGTATATCAACGGCGTAAATTTACCGGTGGACGGCGGCAGAACGGGTTGTTTATGAATTTTCAGCAATTTAACAAGACCTGCCCCTACATTGGTTTTTGCGTTAATTTATTTAATCGAAATGATTTTTTCCGTCGAAATAAATAATCGAACTTATAAAATTGATGGTGATAATCCGATCGATATTGCGATTCCTTTACATTTTAATGGCGCCCAGCCGAACGCTTACGGAGTAGAAAAAGCCACGTCAAAAGCGTGTGCGGCGGAAAATTTAATCGGCGATACGCGGCGCGGCGGCAGCTGTAATTTTGAGCAGTATCAATTTATTCCCCACTGCAATGGCACGCATACCGAATGCGTCGGGCATATCACTCATCAAAGAATTGCAATACACAATTCGTTGAAAGATTCATTTATTCCTGCATCCCTTGTTACGATACAACCAGAAAACGCGTTTGAAACAGAAGATACTTATTCTGTGAAATTTGGTTGTGAAGACAAATTAATTACTAAAAAAATGCTCGAAAATGCTCTGCCAGATACGGATGAACATTTTCTCCAGGGTTTGATTATCCGCACACTTCCCAACCAAGACAGTAAACTAACGAGATCATATACAGATAATATTTCTCCATATTTTTCGCTCGAAGCAATGCATTTTATCTTAGAAAAAAAGGTCAAACATCTGCTCGTCGATGTACCCTCGATTGATCGAACATTTGATGAAGGAAAACTCTCAAATCACCGTATATTTTGGAATATTAGACCTGGTAGTTTCGAGCTAAATAGAGAAAGCTTAGTAAATAAAACGATTACAGAAATGATTTTTGCTGCCGATTCTGTTGAAGACGGGAATTACTTGCTTAATTTGCAAATAGCTCCATTCACGTCGGACGCTTCCCCAAGTCGCCCGATTCTTTTTGAAGTATTTGAAAAGACCTGAATATAACCGGCATATTTGCGATAAACGGTTTGTAATAAAATTTTAGTAAATCAGCTTGAATCTTAATTCTACTGATAAACCTATTTTTGCAATCACTTGCGGTAATAAATTACAAATTCCTAAAAATTACTTTAGAGGTTGAGATATTGACAGCTAAAGTGATTTATTAAGCATTGATGATAAGAAAAAGAAGAGAATTTAGTTAAAGAAAAAGTAGAGTTATTAACCGGTAAATATTAGATACTTAACTGGTTAGAAATATAATGCCGAAATTTGCGTGGTTGCGGCAAACCAAAACTTAGAACATCGATTCTAAAAAGATTTAGGGTTTATTAATGATAACAAGGAATACGATTGTCATTTTTTCAACCAAACAAACTTTGTATGAGTTTTTCAATTATTGCCCGTTCATTTCTATGCGCCGCTTTGCTATTGCAGCCATTGGTCGGCTTTGCCTTTGAAACAGATCAGTATAATCTGCCGCCGCAGCCGCTCGCCGATATCGGCGGGGAGGTTTCACAATATACCGAAATAAATCTAAGAAAAGCCATCGATAAAATAAACGCCGAAATTTCTGCCAGGCAATCTTGTTTAGAAAATAATTTTAGAGGATTAGATAAGTTAAAATGCCACTCATCGGATATAGAACGACTAAGACTCGGATTTCTCCGCTCTGAACAGGCTGTCGCACGTGCAGTCTACAAACAACTCGGAGCGGGTATTCCCCCGTTTACAAGCTCCGAAGTTTGGATGAATTTACATCATTTTACCGGACAGCCCGCGCGTTACAGGACTGATTACCGAAAATCAAT
>JALZOH010000142.1 GCA_030857305.1 Acidobacteriota bacterium | reverse complement strand
AGTTACTATAATTATAATCACAGTTACCACTCGACTTATGTTGATCGTCGTCGGTATAACACAACCATTGTCAACAATAACAACACAACCGTGATTGTCAATCCGACACCGACGCCGATTCCTTTGATAAAAAATAAAAACGCCCGCATAAACATAAACCCGGAAAATTTAGCGGTAAATACCGTTCCGGCAAGTGGAGTTATTAGTATTCCGGCGACAGAGTTCGGCATCAAAACAAAAGGTTTTCGTCCCGCACCGCTTGATGTTGCGAAAAGAGTTTTAATAAAATCTCCGTTGGAAACAACAGATTCGCTGGGGCTTCCGACTTACAAGGAGTTAAACGGCAGAATCGGTAAAGAAATTCGAGTTGAAAATCCGAAGTTCGAGAAGGCTGAGACTCTTGTGAGAACAGGCGCGACGGAAAGAATAATCGGTGTGCCGCTTGATGAAAATCTTCGTAAAGCGCGTGTGCAAGGCAACCGGATGCCGCTTGAAAGAATCCCTATCACCGAAGTAAAATCTGGAAGAACGGAAGCTGAATCTGCAATACGTAATACAGGCGCAGTTAAACGTCCGCCGCGTTCAGTTTCCAGCCCAAGTGATAACATCGAGGAAGTAAAACAAGCGCCGCGGTCGAAGAGGAATCCGATTAATGACTTTCCGCCGCGCTCAACCGGTGAAAATTCTGAGGAAAATCCAACCGAAGGATCACCCGTTTATAGACCACGCGAAAACAATCGTGAGAGACAGGCGCCGCCGACTGAGGAGCCGCCCCAACGACCGCAACGCAGGGAACGCACCACGCAACCGCCGCCGGAAAACGAAGCTGAACCGTCGCGTCCAGAGCCTCCGCTGAGGCGTGAAAAGCCACGTCCAGAGCCGACGGTTCGTGAGAGCAAGCCTCCGGAACCGGAGCCTTTGCCCCCAGTAGTGAACAAAAGTAAAAAAGTGAAAGACCCTCAATAACACGGGCAATAAAAACTAACATAAAACAAAGGGTGAGAAGAACTTACAAGTTCTTCTCACCCTTTGTTTTATGCTTTTTGTCGCAAGCTCAATTAATTCTGCAGGAAAACTTTTTTATCAACGGCAAGCGGATTGCCGATCACGACGAAGCGAAGATTTTTCATATAATTTTTAGAAACCATCTGAACGTCTTCAGGCTTAACGTTAAGAACTTTATCTAAAAAATTAAATGAATTTCTCCAGCCACCGCCGATTAATTCGTATTTGGCAAGCTCGGCGGCTTGCGCCCGATTAGTTTCCTGTCCTTGATAATAAGTAGTCAAAAAATGTCCGGCAATGCTGGAAATCACTTCGGGCAGTATTGTCCGGGTTTTTAAATTATTTACCTCATTGAGCATTACGCTGACGGCTTGATTGGCGTCCACTGCCGTAACGTAAATGTTTCCCGTGTTTGCGGCGAACGATTCCAGTTCCGCATTCGGCGCATAAGAAAGCTGACGCTTGTTGCGGACTTCCTCATTCACACGGCTCTGCAAAATCCCTACGGCAACCCGCATTGCAGAGTAATCACGACTATTTAAGGACGGTGCATTAAAAACGCCCTGCACATAATTGGTCGGCAGAGTACGCGAAGTTATATCAACTGTCGGTTTAGAAAAATCAAGCGCGGGGAAAGGCTGCTCTTTATAATCTCCGCGCGGTAATTTA
The DNA here is from genome assembly GCA_030857305.1 of Acidobacteriota bacterium. GTDB lineage: Bacteria > Acidobacteriota > Blastocatellia > Pyrinomonadales > Pyrinomonadaceae. The sequence goes on along the minus strand of JALZOH010000142.1, from coordinate 4,670 downwards.
CCGAGCGTTGCGGCAACGCTGGTTTGCAATTCCTTCGCGTCAATATCGCCGACGACAACGAGCAAGAGCCTTGAAGTCTGCATGATTTTTTGATGATAATCGCTTAAATCTTTCGCGGAAAAACCGTTAATCGTTTCAAGCGTTCCGGTGACCGAATTGGCATACGGATGATTTGCGTAAATGATGCGGTCTTGCAAGACGTGCAAAAAATTATCATTATCGGTTTCCTGTTCTCGCAAACCGGTCACAATTCTTTGCCGCGCCTGTTCAATATCACCGGCGGCAAACGTCGGGTTGAGGGCGATGTCTGTAAAAACATTCCACGAACGGTGAAAGTTTTGTTTGGTGGAAGCCAAACTTAAAACGCTGTAATCATTAGTCGCGCTCGAACCAATACTGCTTCCCGTCCGCGCCAGTTCGCGCCTTAAAATTTCGCGCGAAAAATTCTTGCTTCCTTCGCTCGCGACTTCCAGCATAAAACTTTCGATTCCGGCGTTTTTGGCATTGATGTTGCGCGCGCCGCCGCGAATAAAAAGTCCGGCAGCCACCGTCGGCGAGTTCAAACGACGTTTGACGAGTACCTTCAAACCATTCACATCAAATTCCGAAACAAGCGCGGCTTGATCGGCAATGCTCGGCTTGCTCGCCTGTGGAAAATTCGTGATAACAAAAGACAAAATCAGAAAACTTGTCCAAAACAAACTTTTACTGATAACTGATAACTGATAACTGATAACTGTCATATTATTTTCCTATTAAATCTTCGGATGTAATTTTAGCCTGCGCTTGCGCATCGGCTGAAATAAGGGCGATGCCGACGTGCGGCTTGCCCTGAATATAAGTTTTGACATAACGATTTGTATCCGCGCGGGAAATTGCCCGCAAATTTTTATAATACCCGCGAAAATATTCAATTCCGGTCGAACTCCACCAAAAACCTAGAGTGTGCGCGTAATCGCTGAGTTTTTCGCGGTCGAATAAATCTCTGGATTCGAGAGTTGTCTTGGCATTTTCCAGTTCTTCGTCGGTAAAATAGTCCGGTTTATCAAATTGCGCTATTTCGGCGTAAGCGGTTTTGAGCGCGGACTTTGCTTTGTCGGGAGTTGTTACAAGAGTTAAAACAATCGGTCCGACATTTCTCTGCGTTAAATACCCGATTTCGACTCCGGCAACTAAACCCGAATCAACAAGGCTGCGCTGAAAACGCGAATCGGGCTGCAGCAAAATATATGAAAAAATGTCTGCCGCGTAAGTCGCCGCGTCATCTTTGCCAACCGAAGGACCTTGCCAGCCGATTTGAACCAACACATTCTGCACGGGTTGTTCGACAATAACGCCTTCGCTTTTCGTCAAAGCGGGGTGTTCAACGAGCGGAAATTCTTTGAAGGGATCAACTTTTCGCCTTTCCCAACTCCCGAAAATTTGCTCGGCTAATTTGAAAACTTCTTCCGCGTTGACATCGCCCGTTACCACCAACGCCGCATTATTTGGCACGTAATAGCGCGATTGAATCTGGCGCATTTTATCGGTTGTCGCGGACAAAATTGATTCGCGCGTACCGAGCGGATTTTTCCGGGTCGGGTATTTGTAATAAAGCTTATCTTTAAGCGCGCGGTCTAAGTAATAAAACGGATTTCCGAAGTTGCGGTCGATTTCACCGTTGACGACTTGTTTTTCCTGCGCGAATTGTTCTTCGTCAAAAGTCGGGTAGCGAACCGCGTCGTTGATCAGACGCATTGCGCTCGAAATATACGGGCTGGTCGTCGTGTAATAATAATTGACGACTTCCTCGCGCGTCGTGCCGTTATAAATATTCAGTTGTTCTTCATCATCCAGATACGCGACGCTCCCGATTTGATTCTTGAACTTCGCTTTTTCCAAACATTTTTCGCCGTTATAATAAGTTACGTTGCCGTATTTCAAGGCGAGTTCGCATCTGTAAAGCAAGACCGCCTGGCTCGGCTTGAAAAACATATGTTCGTAAAGATGCGATAAGCCGTTTAGTTCCGGCGGTTCGGTAAAAGAACCGTTGCGAACAGCCAATTCAACGGTTGCCAGCGGAACGCTTTTGTCAGCTAAAACAATTATTTCCAAACCGTTCGATAAGGTTTTATTGACGAACGGAACTTCGATGCTTTGCGGCAAAACAGTTTTTGTCGCTATCGCCGAAGCTTTCGGCGCAGTTTGCCTAGCGGCTCCCGTTTGTGCAAAATCTAGATTGAAATTTAAAAAAATCAGTAATGAAACAAGTAAAATTTTTTTCACGAAAAAACTCCCGATAGCGAAATATAAATTGTTTATTTTACGCTGGTATCAGCGCAAAAGTTTTCTTATAAAAATTTACCATAAAAGGAGAAACCGAAAATGGAACGAGACAATTTGATGCACGGAGCACGAACCGCGTTGAATCAAAATCAAGAAATGCGCGATTGGTGCGAAAATTTTTTGAAGTCGAGAGAACGCGAGGCAAACCACAACTTGACGGACGAAGAATTTGAAAAACATTGGCGTTATCATCGCCCGGAGATTATGCACGCTGGCGCAGCGGAAGCGGTTCAAGCCTTTAAAAGCGACAAGGGGAAAAGTTGAAAAGCAATTTTGCATAATAACAATCTTCTTTTCTCTTGACGCCTTTTTCGCTTTTTCCTTTTAATCGTTGAGTAATCTATCCGGTGGACTTTGCGAAGTTAATCCGTCTAAATTCAAACGGATCATTCCGCCCGCATCGGAAAATGTTTCCATCGTCGAGCGCTTTTGTTCCCGGATGTAGAAATAAAATATTCCGGCGATAAATCCGACGACAAGCGTAAACCCAATGCCTAGTCCAATTAAGATAAATGTCGAAGTAAAAAGGTCGGCAGTTTGGACGACAAACGCGCGTTCGGCTCTCTGGAACAGAAAAGGATTTGCGCCGAGCCACTGAATATCCTTTTCGTATTTTACCTGGTCAAGCAAGACATTTGCCGCCGCTTCATCGTTGGCGTCGAAAACAAACGCATTATAATTTCCGATGCGACGATAAAAAATCGGCGGATTTTGTCCGTTTTGAGCCAGCTTTTCTTTAAATTTATTATCTGCCTCAACCGATGTCTGCGGGGATGGATACTCGACTATAAGCAGTTTGCCTTCTCTAAAAGGTGCGGTCACGGCTTCTGTTCCGCCTGCAAAATCAATAAGGTCAAAAACCGGACGTTCGCCGAGAACTCTGCGCAAGTCTTCAACATTATTTGTCAAAGTTGCGTCTTTTCGAATATTTTCCCAGTCAGGCAAATGTTTTATCAAAACAGGGATTCCATCGCTTTCCGAAACTTCCTGACTGACCATTGACGGAGTTTTCCCCTGCGGGGAGACATCACGGAGCAATGAAAAAATGGAAAAAAAGGCACAAACAATAAATAAAAATTTTACAAATAAAGCTTTTTGCATCTTCAGAATTTCTCTCCGCTTGACTATAAATTTTGTCATAAATATTTTAACACGGCAGGAAATACCGGTAGTTAGTAACAAAATAATGTATGTTACAAAAACGTGTATCATTTGTGCTAAATGGGACACATCGCCGGTCGTGAATCTAATCTTTGATGTGCAGCGAATTTAAAAGTATGTCTAAAAAAGGGAACAAAATTATGATTATAACGTGTATTAATTTGCAGATATTATAACAATAATTTGTGGCACACTAATTGATATATAAGTCGGAGATTGAGGGGGAATTAGAAAATGACAACAACTTCAGAAACATTAAATTATCCGGTTTTACACAAACAGGTGGACGAGAAAAAAGACACGTTGAATTTTATAAACAATGAAATTATCGAAGATGTAAGTTTGAGCAATGACTTTACTTTAACAAAAGCCGCAGCCCAAGGTAATATGGCAGCATTTGAAGAAGTTTATCAACGGCATCATCGCCGTGTTTATTCAATTTGTTTAAGAATGCTGCAGAACGCGACTGAAGCCGAAGATTTAACGCAGGATGTTTTTATTCAGCTTTATCGCAAAATAGGTAGTTTTCGCGGCGACTCGGCTTTTACAACCTGGCTGCACCGTTTGACGGTCAATCAAGTTTTAATGCACTTTCGTAAACGAAACGTGAAGTTTGAGAAAACCACGGAAGAAGGCGAAACTCCGGTTCAAGTTGTCGGCGGCACGGAAAATCCTAGAAAAATGCCGGTAGTCGACAAGATTGCTATTGAAAACGCGATCGAACAATTACCAAAAGGTTATCGAAACGTTTTTGTGCTGCACGATGTCGAAGGTTACGAACACGAGGAAGTAGCGAAAATTTTAGGTTGTTCGGTTGGAACTTCAAAATCGCAGTTGCATAAGGCGCGTTTGAAACTGCGCAAACTGCTTCAAAAGAAAGCGAATCCGCGTCTTGTCGGCGCTCAATAATCAAATAATTTCATAAAGTAAAAAGGCTTTTCAATTCTGAGAAGCCTTTTCTTTTTTGACCAGGATAGCTATTTAACTTTTTTGAGTTCCATTTCAAAAAACTTATTCCAGGTTTTCCCCGTATCTTGCGAGATTTCACCTGTTTCAAGCCAAACATCATTGTTAATCTTAATATCATAACGAATAACGCCGTTTGGAAATTGAAAACCCCATCGCCAGCCAGTTTTGATTTGCTTAAATTCGTATTCTCCGCCGTTACCCGAAGCTAAATACGC
>JALZOH010000004.1 GCA_030857305.1 Acidobacteriota bacterium | reverse complement strand
CCGTGAACGCTTCGCCGACGGCATCAACTCTCCCTAAACCTTCAAGAATCTCTCGTAATTTTAGCGGGGCAATACCATAAACCTCAACATCAAAATCTTTTGCCTCGATTCCCAATAAACAATCGCGAACCGAACCGCCGACAAGCATTGCTCGTCCACCGTTTGCTTTGATAATTTCAGCAAGTTTTATTAATTTACCCGGAAGGCTTGACATAAATTGGGTGTAAAAAATCAACAGAAACAATTTTCTTCTAAATTGTTACGATAATCGTTTTTGCAAATAATCTTTTAACTCACCTACTTTTACTCTCTCTTGCTCCCAAGTGTCTCTGTCGCGCACGGTTACAGCTTCGTCTTCTAAAGATTCGTGGTCAACCGTGACGCAGAACGGTGTGCCGATTTCGTCCTGCCGCGCATACAATTTTCCGATGCCGCCCGTGTCGTCATAAACCGCGCGCATCGCAGGCTGTAAATCTTTTTTTAGTTTGCGTGCCATTTCTACAATTTCAGGTTTGTTTTTGGCAAGCGGCAAAACGGCGACTTTGACAGGAGCGAGTTCCGGCTTTAATTTTAAGATGACGCGGGTTTCGCCTTTATCATTTGTTTTTTCGGTGTAAGCGTCCATCAAAACGGCGAGCATAGCTCGATTTACGCCGACTGCCGGTTCGATGACATACGGGTAAAAACGCTGTTTGGTCGCTTCGTCAAAGTATGATAAATCTTCGGTCGAATCTGAGTTAAGCCGTTTTCCTTCAGCATCTTCCGGTTTTTTCGAATGCGTTTTTAAATCAAAATCAGTACGGTTGGCGATGCCCATTAATTCGTCAAACTGTTTTTCCTCGTCTTCGCGTTCGGGGAAAAAGCGATACAAAATATCAATTGTGCGGGCAGCGTAATGCGCGAGTTCTTCTCTCGTCTGTTCGTAAAGTTTCAAATTTTCGGCGGAAATTCCGATTGACGCGAACCATTTTTGAAAGTTTGCCACCCAATCTTCCAAAAGTTGCGGCGCTTCTTCGGGCTTACAGAAATACTCCATTTCCATCTGCTCAAATTCACGTGTGCGGAAAATAAAATTTCCGGGTGTAACCTCATTGCGAAACGATTTACCGATTTGCGCGATGCCGAACGGTAATTTACGGCGCGAGGTATTTAGAACGTTGGCGAAATTGATAAAAATTCCCTGCGCCGTTTCCGGTCGAAGATAAGCTAGAGCCATCGGGTCTTCATCCGACGAAGCCGCGCCTAAAGTCGTACGAAACATTAAGTTAAACGGACGCGAATCGGTCAAATTTATCGAGCCGCAATTCGAGCATTTATATTTCGGAGTGTCGCTGTCAGCGTTTTCGACTTCCAATTTGTCTTGCCTGAGTCGCGCGTTACAGTCGCGGCAATCAACTAAAGGGTCGGAAAAAGTATCTTCGTGTCCGCTGTATTTCCAGACCAGACGGTTTTGGATAATCGATGAATCAAGCCCTTCAATGTCGTCGCGTTCATAAACGAGCCAATTCCACCAAGATTTTTTGATGTTGTTGGCAAGCTCAACCCCGAGCTGTCCGTAGTCCCAACTGCTGCCGAGTCCGCCGTAGATTTCCGATGCGGGAAAAACAAAACCGCGGCGTTTTGATAAATTGACAATTGTTTCAATGTTTTCTGCTGCCATAATTTTATAAATGGTAAATGTTAAATGCTAAAAGGTAAATCGTAAAGACGCAGGAAATAAAAAGGGACGACCGAAGCCGTCCAAAGTTTGGGATTTACTTGTTCTTTTTACTCACTTACCACAGGCATATTCTCACCTTGCGCCTTTTCTTCCAGCAAAACGGCTTTGCGCGAAAGTTTGACTTTATTTCCTTCTTTGCCGATACATTTGACCATCACTTGCTGACCTTCCTTTAATTCGTCGCGCACGTCTTTGATGCGGCGGTCGGAGATTTCCGAAATATGCAGAAGTCCGTCAAGACCGGGAAGTATTTCAACAAATGCGCCGAAATCGACGATGCGCGAAACAGTTCCCAAATAAGTTTCTCCGATTTCGGCTTCGGCGGTAATGGCGCGAATCCGGGCGATCGCCGCTTGCGCTGCTTCCCCGTCAGCCGAAGCGATACTGATTGTTCCGTCATCGGCAATATCAATTTTCGCACCGGTTTCCTCTGTAATCGAGCGAATCATTTTACCGCCCGGTCCGATTACTTCGCGGATTTTATCAGGGTGAATATTAATCGTAATAATGCGCGGCGCGTATTGGGAAATTTCCCCGCGCGGCGCATCAAGCGCTTGCGTCATAATACCCAGAATATGAAGCCGACCTTTTCTGGCTTGCTCGAGCGCTTCAGACAAAATTTGGGCGTTAATGCCGCCGATTTTGATGTCCATCTGCAGAGCGGTAATCCCTTCGGTTGTGCCGGTTACCTTAAAATCCATATCGCCGTAATGGTCTTCCGCCCCGGCGATATCCGACAAAATTGCATAACGGTTGCCTTCCATTACCAAACCCATCGCCACACCCGCAACCGCGCGTTTGAGCGGGACGCCCGCGTCCATCAAACTCAAACTGCCGCCGCACACCGAAGCCATCGAGCTGGAGCCGTTCGATTCGGTAATTTCAGAAACTATGCGAATTGTATATGGAAATTCGCTCTCATCCGGCAAAACCGGTTCGATTGCGCGACGCGCTAAGTTGCCATGCCCGATTTCACGCCTGCTGGTCGAACCGAAACGTCCTGCTTCACCAACTGAATAAGGCGGAAAATTATAATGAAGCATAAAACGCTTGCGGATTTCGCCGGTTTCCAAATCATCCGTAAATTGCTCGTCCATTTTTGTTCCGAGCGTCGAAGCGACAATCGCCTGCGTTTCGCCGCGCGTGAACAGTGATGAACCGTGAACTCTCGGCAGCCAGCCGACTTCGCACGAAATCGGGCGAATTTCTGAAAACTTGCGTCCATCGGGACGGCGGCGATTGCCTAACATATCATCGCGGAAGATTTTTTCCTTGAGGTGTGTAAAAGCTTTTCCGACCATCGCGCGTTTTTCCAGGTCAGTCTCCGAGTAACTGTCGACAACTTCTTTTTTTAGCGCGTCAATTGCCGCATAACTGGTTATCTTGTCGGTTTTTGTCGTATCTAAAGCCTGACGCATACGGTCTGTAAAGTTTTGTTCAACTTCAGACACGAGACTTTCATCTAACTGCGCGGTTTCATATGTCCGCTTTTTAATATCTAAAGCCTTGAATAGCTCTCTTTGCCACAAACAAAGACGTTTAATTTCTTTATGAGCGAGCATCAAAGCCTCGACCATAATTTGTTCTTCAACTTCGTGCGCCTGGGCTTCAACCATGACGACTGCTTCTTCGGTTCCGGCAACGACCAGATTCAAAATTGATTCGCGCCGTTCGTCATAAGTCGGATTAATCAAATATTTTCCGTCAATCAAACCGATCCGGATTCCCGCAATCGGATTTTCAAAAGGAATATCAGATAAATAAAGCGCGCAGGATGCGCCAGTAATGGCTAACACGTCCGGGTCATTATCCGCATCGGCGGAAATAACGCTTCCGACAATTTGGGTTTCAAAACGATACCCCTCGCCAAAAAGCGGTCTGACGGGTCGGTCAATCAGACGACAAGTCAAAACTTCCTTTTCATTCGGACGACCTTCGCGGCGAAAGTAATTACCCGGGATGCGTCCAGCGGAATAGCTGGACTCTCGGTATTCAACCGTCAGAGGAAAAAAATCCAAACCTTCCTTGGCGGTTCGCGCGCTGACGGCAGTAACCAAAATCATTGTTTCGCCGTATTGGACGATTACCGCTCCATCGGCTTGCTTGGCGACTTTTCCTGTTTCGATTGTTAATTGATTGTCGCCTAACTTTATCGATTCTTTCAAATATTTTCTTTGTGACATCTCTCTCCTTATACAAAAATAGCGACAGGTGCTATGCCGTGAAGCTTCCCTGCCGCCATTAATTTACTAAATTTGACGACCGCCCTCTTTTATTAACGGGTTATTACACTGTCACGTTCAGCAACCGTTGATAAATTCTTCGAGAGAACCGTTATGTGAAATGACTCGAAGAAGTCATTTAAGGTTCAATGTTTAAGTTAAGATAAAGAATTGTTTTCTCTAACTTTGAACTTTTTTATCTACGCAATCCTAACTTCTGAATAATATCGTGATATTCGCCGATATTTTGTCGTTTAAGATAATCAAGAAGTTTTCTTCGGCGCGAAACCATCTTCAACAAGCCTCTGCGTGAATGATTGTCTTTCTTGTGAATTTTAAAGTGTTCGGTTAACTCATTGATACGCTGCGTAAGCAACGCAATCTGCACCTGAGATGAACCCGTATCGCTGGTATGCGTTTGATAATCGTTAACGATTGTTTCTTTTGTTTCTCTTAATGTAGCCATAACTTGAAAATGGTTTCTCCTAGCTCGCAGTAAATCCGCCTTAGGAAAAGCGACAACCGCAAAAATTTTTATTTACTTATTTATGGTAAATGGTAATTGGTAATTGGTCAATTGCATTCGTTTAACATTAACCGTTTACCGTCACCATTACTGAAATTCTTCCATAAATTTAGTCGAAAAATCACCTTTTTGAAATTTTTCGTCGTTCATAATTTTTATGTGAAGCGGAATTGTCGTTTTTATTCCTTCGACGACCATCATTTCCAGTGCCCGTCTCATTCGCGCAATAGCAAGGTCGCGTGTTCTTGCGTGAACAATGAGCTTGGCAATCATCGAATCATAATATGGCGGCACGACATAGCCCGGATAAACTGCCGTGTCAACCCGTACGCCCGGACCGCCGGGAATATTAAACGCCGTGATTTTCCCCGGTGAAGGCGTAAATTTTACCGGGTCTTCAGCGTTAATTCGGCATTCGATCGAATGTCCGACAATTTGTACATCATCCTGCGTAAAACCTAAATCTTCGCCTTCGGCAATGCGAATCTGGTTTCGGACAATGTCGGCAAGCGTCACCATCTCCGTTACCGGATGCTCAACCTGGATGCGCGTATTCATTTCCATAAAATAGAAGCTGCCGTCTTCATCCAGCAAAAACTCAAATGTTCCCGCGCTTGAATATCCGATTTCCAGACACGCTTTAACTGCTACCGCTCCCATTTTTTCGCGCTGCTCTTTTGTGATGACAGGCGATGGCGCTTCTTCCAGTAGTTTTTGGTGCCGCCTTTGAATCGAACATTCTCTTTCACCCAAATGGATACAGTTTCCGTGTTCATCCGCAAGAACCTGAATCTCGATATGGCGCGGACGCTCGATGTATCTTTCGATGTAAACACTGCCGTTCTTAAACGCGGCAAGCGCTTCGGTCGAAGCCATTTCCAGTTGCGCCGCTAAATCCTCTTCCTGACGGACAATTCGCATTCCGCGCCCGCCGCCGCCGGCAGAAGCTTTGATAATTACGGGAAACCCGATTTCCTGAGTTAATCTAATCGCTTCATCTACATTTTCAATCGGTTCGGGGCTGCCGGGTAAAATCGGAACGCCCGCCGCTTTCATTGTGCGCCGCGCTTCGACCTTATCGCCCATCATTGCGATCACATCCGCTTTCGGTCCGATAAATTTTATGTTGCAGTCTTCACACACCTTGGCGAAAGTTGCCGATTCGGCTAAGAAACCGTAGCCCGGATGAATCGCGTCAACATTCGTTATTTCTGCGGCACTAATGATGGATGGAATGTTTAAGTAACTTTGTGCCGAAGGCGGGGCGCCGATACAGATTGCTTCGTCAGCATATCGAACGTGCAGCGCGTCTTTGTCGGCAACCGAATGAACGGCGACGGTACGAATGCCCATCTCCTTGCACGTCCAAATAATCCGACACGCGATTTCACCTCGATTGGCAATCAAAATTTTATTAAATTTATGCTTTTCCATCATTTAAAAGTTTAAGGTTCAAAGTTCAAGGTTCAATGCCGGATATTAAACCGGCAGACTTTGAACTCTAAACTTTGAACCTTGAATTATTTTCTGATTCCAAAAAGCGGCTGACCGAATTCAACCGGCTGACCGTCTTCCACATAAATCTTGACAACTTCGCCCGTCACTTCCGCTTCAATTTCGTTCATCAGTTTCATCGCTTCAATTATGCAGACATACGTCTCCGGTGAAACCTTGCTCCCTACTTTCACATACGGGTCTTTATCAGGCGCCGGCGCGCTGTAAAATGTTCCGACGATTGGCGAGGTTATATTATGTAAATCTTCGGACGAAGATGCTTCCGGTGAAGAATTTTCTTTTGCGATTCCTTTATTTGAGCTATCAATTTGCGGTTGTGCAGCAGTTGGCGCTTGGGCGTAGGGTTGGGCGGCTTGGACAATTTGCGGCGCGGGGTTTTTACTCAAACGAACTCGAATATTAGCATTTTCAAATTCGAAATCAGTAAAACCGTGTTCGTCGACCAAATTGGCTAGCTCGTAAAGTTCAGCCATATTCAGAGATGGCTCTGATGTCTGTCTGGTTTTTTTTGCAGCAGTTGGTTTTTTACTGGGTTCGCCGGTACGCTCTTTATTTTTTGTTGATCGGGCAGAGCCTAAGTTTTCACTCATTTTGCCTTGCTCCTTGAGGATTAACGTTTTGCCGCTAATTCCCGCACACTGTCAACTAATTCAATAACTGCCATTTCAGCATTATCGCCTACGCGCCGACCAAGTTTGATTATTCGCGTATAACCACCGCTGCGGTCTTTATACCGCGAGCCGAGTTCGCCGAAAAGTCTCTGCAAAGCTTTGACGCCGGCAGTTCTTTCAATTTTTTCTTTTGGCGTTCCTTTTGCCCCTCGAAAACGACTTTGTTGGCTTTTAAAGGTGTGATTTCCGGCGTGGAAAAATCCGGCTGCCTGTCGACGCAGATGAACTTCGTGGATTCTTGTTTCATCACCACTCAGATGTTGTGCTTTACACGCTAATGTGATGGCTTTTTCGACAAACGGACGAAGTTCTTTCGCTTTCGGAACCGTGGTTACAATATATTCCTTTTCCGAAATGATTAAAGAAGTTGCCAGACTGCGCAACATCGAAATTCGATGCTCCGTCGTTCTACCTAATTTACGATGTGCTTTTAAGTGTCTCATAATAGTGGTAAGTGGTAAGTGGTAAAAGGTAAATGAAAAAACTTTCCACTTACCGCTTACCACTTACCATTAGTTTTAGTCTAAATCACGCCCGCCCGAACCCGGAATCGGATTTCCCTGTTCGTCAAATTCCATTCCAAAATCCAAGCCCATACCGTGAAGCATATCTTTGATTTCCGTCAAAGACTTTTTGCCAAAATTTTTCGTGTGAAGCATATCTTTTTCGCTTCGATGAATTAAGTCTCGAATCGAGCGAATATCGGCGTTTTTTAAGCAATTATAGGAACGCACGGAGAGTTCAAGTTCGTCAACATTGCGGTCTAGTAAATCATTGCGAAGCAGCGGCGGACGGGCAATGTCTTCATATTTGAACTCGGCTTCCTCTTCTTCAAAATTGATAAATATCGACATGTGGTCTTTCACGAGTTTTGCTGCCAGTCCGATTGAATCATCGGGTTTAACCGACCCGTCAGTCCACACCTCAATGATTAACTTATCAAATTCCGTGTTTGAACCCTGACGAGTTTTATCAACCGTATAATTAACTTTTTTAATCGGCGTGTGAACCGAATCGATCGGTATATAACCAACCGAAAGGTCTTCATCATTATTAAATTCCGCAGAAACATAGCCGCGCCCGCTTTTAAGGCGCATTTCAATTACTAATTCATCATTCGAACTTATTGTAGCGATATGAATATCTTTATCTAAAACTTCCACGTCGCCATCGGCTTCAATATCGGCGCTTGTTACTTCACCCACGCCTTTTTTGCGAATAGTTAAAGTTTTGAAACTTTCCGCGTGCAATTTAAAGGGAATTTGTTTCACATTCAAAATAACGTCGGTGGCATCTTCGACGACGCCTTTGATCGAAGAAAATTCGTGTTCGACGCCTTCTATTTTAACTGCGGTAATCGCCGCGCCTTCGATTGATGAAAGAAGCGCGCGTCTGAGCGAGTTGCCGATTGTTGTGCCAAACCCACGCTCAAACGGCTGGGCATAAAATTTTCCGTATCGTTCGGTTAAAGTTTCCGATTCGACATTTAAGCGAGTCGGTATTTGGAAATCTGTCCAATGATTATTTTGTGTCATATACTATCTTCTTGAAAAAACTTTCTTTTAAAAGCAAAGGACAACCGCCGGACAAAGAATGTTTTAAAAAATACATCCTTCGCACGGGGCATTTTGATACTACTTACTATAAAGTTCGACGATTAGTTGCTCATTGATGTTTGCATCGATGTCATCGCGTTTTGGCAAAGCCAGAATCGAAACGCTCAAATCTGCGGCGCCGGAAGCAATCCAATTCGGACGACCGCGACCACCGGAAGTTTGCCACGCGCCTTCGACATGAACATTTCTTACGGTTTTATTTTTAACGGTCACGACGTCGCCGATTTTGACTTGAAAAGAAGGAATATCGACTTTGCGTCCGTTGACTTCGATATGCCCGTGATTGACGAGTTGACGAGCCTGCCGCCTGGAGGTTGAAAACCCTGCCCGGTAAGCTACGTTGTCAAGTCGACGTTCAAGTAGGAAAAGCAGATTTTCACCGGTGATACCTTTCTGACGCGATGCCTTTTCAAAGTAATTGCGAAACTGTTTTTCAAGCACGAAATAAATACGCTTGACTTTCTGTTTCTCTCTCAGCTGCTGTCCGTAACCGGCTAAAACTTTGCGTCGCGCAGTCGCGCCGTGCATTCCAGGCGGCTGGGTTCCACGTTTTTCGATAGCGCACATCGGTTTAAAGCACCGGTCGCCTTTTAAAAATAATTTTCCACCTTCGCGGCGGCACAGACGGCACACCGCATCTCTATATCTAGCCATAATATTTTTTTTTGCTTCCGCCAAAAAAATGATTTTGGATTTTAGATTTGCGATTTTGGATTAATTCCAATCCGATATTCGCAAACATTAAAACAACATTTTATTTGAACGGAAAAGTTTACAGACAATAAATAATTGCCCTTCATCCTTTCGATAGTTTTGTTAAGTAAAAAATAAATTTCAGATTTCCAATCCAAAATCCAAAATCGTTCAGACTCTGCGGCGTTTCGGCGGACGACAGCCATTATGCGGAATCGGCGTTGTATCACGAATTGACGTAACGCGAATTCCGGCTTGATTAATAGCGCGAATAGCAGATTCACGACCGCCGCCCGGACCTTTTACTCGCACTTCGACTTCGCGCATTCCGACTTCCGTCGCTTTGCGAGCCGCTTCCGAAGCAGCTTGCTGAGCGGCAAACGGTGTCCCCTTTCGCGAGCCTCTAAAGCCGCGCGCTCCCGAAGAAGATTGAGCTACGAGATTTCCTTGAGTATCCGTAATGGAAATCATCGTGTTGTTAAACGATGCCGCGATAAAAACAATTCCGGTCGGAATGTTTTTTCTTTCTTTCTTTCGAAATGTTTTCTTTTTTGGTGCTGCTTTTGCCATATATTCAGATGTCAGATGTCAGATGTCAGATGTCAGATGGAAAGTTTTCACTAACATCTAGCCTCTGACATCTGACATCTATTTTTATTTCTTGCCCGGTGCTTTTTTCTTCGCGACGGCGGCTTTCCGCGGACCTTTTCTTGTGCGCGCATTGGTGCTTGTCCGCTGACCGCGAACCGGCAGACCGCGCCTGTGACGCAATCCGCGATAACAACCGATATCCATTAAACGTTTAACATCCATTTGGACACGTTTACGCAGATCGCCTTCGATATCGCCTTGCGCATCGAGAAGAGTACGAATTTGTGTTAATTCGTCTTCGCTTAGATCTCTAATTTTCGTATCGACGCTAATCTCGGCTTCATTAAGTATCGCCGTTGCGCGCGGTTTACCGACGCCATAAATATATGTCAATCCAATCTGCGCTCTTTTATTCGGTGGTAAATCAACTCCTGCTACACGAGCCATCTTTTTTCTCCTAATTTTAGATTTGGACTTGCGATTTTGGATTATAAAATCAGGCTTAATTTTTGCGCTAATCTAAATCTAAAACTCAAAATCGAATTACCCTTGTCTTTGTTTATGTTTCGGATTTTCACAAATCACACGCACTATTCCTTTGCGGTGTATAACTTTACATTTATCACAAATCTTTTTTACTGAAGGACGAACTTTCATAATTATTTCCTCGCTAATGGCTTAAGAGAGCGGCACTTCGAATTGCTTTTACTTGTACCGATAAGTTATCCGCCCGCGGTTTAAGTCGTATGGCGAAAGTTCAACCAAAACCTTATCACCCGGCAAAATGCGGATGAAGTTTTTGCGCATTTTGCCTGATATGTGCGCCAATACCTGGTGCTGATTATTTTCTAATTCGACCTTGAACATCGCGTTCGGCAAAGTTTCAAGAACAGTCGCCGTTACTTCTATCGCTTCTTCTTTCGACATAATTACAGAGTCAAACCCGTTTGAGTCGGCAAACTTCTAATGTTAGCGTTTTTTTAAGAAATTTTCAAGCTAAGCGGCAACGGTTTCCAATTTTGGTTTATTCAGGAGCGCTTTTTGCTTTTTTGTTAAAGTCAAAATTTCAGGACCGTCTGCGGTAATTGCAACCGTATGCTCACAATGCGCGCTCGGTTTGCCGTCTGACGTAACAACCGTCCATTTATCCTCTAAAGTTTTTGTCTCGTACGAACCGAGATTGAGCATCGGCTCAATCGCAAAAACATACCCGGCGCGAATTTTTTCTTTTGTCCCGGGTCTGCCATAGTTGGGAATTTGCGGAGATTCGTGCAGACTGCGCCCGATTCCGTGACCGGTATAGTTCCGCACAATTCCGTATCCGAATTTTTCCGCGTGTTCCTGAACCGCCCAACCGATGTCCCCGACACGTCTGTTCGGAAAGCATTGTTCGATGCCTTTCGCTAAACATTGTTCCGTCACTTCGATTAATTGCTTGATTTCATCCGTCACTTTTCCAACCGGCACGGTTGTCGCCGTATCACCGACAAATCCGTTTAAGGTTGCCGCCATATCAATCGAGATGATATCGCCGTTTTTTAATGGAGTCGCGTTTGAAAACCCGTGAACGACTTGCTCATTGACCGAGGCGCAAATTGCAAAAGGAAACGCGGTCATACCCGTTGGTTTATAACCGACAAATGTCGGAACCGCTCCCGCATCACGCATTATTTTTTCGGCAGTTGCGTTTAATTCAAACGTCGTAATACCGGGCTTGACCATCGAACGCAATGTCTCGCGGACTTCGGCAACGAGTTCGCCAACTTCGCGCATCCGGTCTAAATCTTTATTTGTCTTGGCGATTATCATTGAATATATTTACAAAGTCTTTTTAATTGTTTTCTAATACTACAATGTTAGAAGCATCGATTATTTTTTGTTATTCAAAAGAAATAGGCAAAAAAATTCTTTGCTTATGTATGTTTATCAAGTTATTCAGATCAGTTTTTCTAATTTTTGGTAAATATTTACAAAATCAATCGTTCCGTCTACTTTCTTCAATCGTCCGGTATTTTCGTAATAATCCAGTAAAGGTTTTGTTTGCTCTTCGTAGGTGTCAAGCCGAACTTTCGCTTTTTCTGCCGTATCATCGGCGCGTTGTTCCAGTTCTTCTGCAGGATGAAAATCACAAAAATTGTTCTTTTTCGGCGGCATAAAATATATGTTGTAAATTTCACCGCAAACCGGACATTTCCTGCGCCCCGTCATTCTTTTTTCTAAATGTTCGAGCGGAACATCAATCAGGATCGCGCTGATTTCCTTATTTTGTGCTGCTGCGAGTTTTTCAAGCATTTCCGCTTGTTTTGTCGTTCGCGGAAAACCATCTAAAATATATGTTCCTTGACAGTCTTCGTTAGAAGTTCGGTCTTTCACAATCTCAAAGGTTAGTTCATCAGAAATTAATTTGCCTTCCGCCATTATTCTTTGAACATCGATAGCAAGCGGCGTGCGGGCGTTTTTCATCTCGCGAAACATATCGCCCGTCGATATTTGCGGGATTCCTTTTCGTTCTTCAAGAAGCTTTGCCTGTGTTCCTTTGCCGGCTCCGGGGGCGCCGATTAAAACAATAATTTTATCCATAAAATGAATTACGAATTGCAAACTATCGATTATCAAGCCATCCAATCTTGCCTGTAAATCGAAATTTGCAATTCGTAATTGAATTTAGCCTCTTCTTCCTCGAAGCTGCGAACCCGCACCTAAGAAGCCTTCATAATTTCGCATCACCAGTTGAGCTTCTATTTGAGAAATAGTATCCATCGCCACGCCGACTAAAATCAAAAGTGACGTACCGCCGAAGAAAAACTGGTAACCCAGACCCGTGGGAATCCAGCTTAAACCCGGTGTCGCGGTTAAAAAGTTGTCAACCGACGCTCCGATAAACGGCAGACGCGCAACCTTAAACCCGCTCAGCAGAAGTTGCGGCAGGAATGCGACAAAAGCCAAATAAAGCGCGCCCACAGTTGTTAGACGGGTCAGGATAGTGCTCAGATAATCGGCAGTTTGCGCGCCCGGGCGAACTCCCGGAATAAAGCCTCCGTGCTTTCTCAAATTATCAGCTACTTCGTCGGTATTAAACACGATTGTAATGTAAAAGAACGTGAACAAAACGATCAAAGATAAAAAGACTAATTCATAATAAGGATCGCCGCCGTGAAATTGCTGGAAAAATGCGTAGACACTGCCCCAGGTTGAATTCGGGTCGTTTTGGTCCGGCGGAAAAGCCGAGAATATAGTCTGCGGCATTGCCAGAACAGAAGAAGCAAAGATCACCGGAATAACGCCGCCCATATTTAACTTCAGCGGCAAACTCGTTTCCTGACCGCGAAAAGTTTGGTTGCCCACACGCCGGCTGGCATAACTGATGGCAATATTTCTTCGAGCGGATTCGACATAAACAATCAAGGCAATTAAGGCAATCATCACCGCCAGCAAAAATATAACGCCTAGTGTTTGAACCGGATCGCCGCTTCCGATTCGATCTCTAACTTGCAAAACGGCATTGGGTAGCCCAATTACGATACCGGCAAAAATAAGCAGCGAGATTCCGTTGCCGATTCCGCGTTCGGTTATCTGTTCCCCAAGCCACATCACAAAAATCGTTCCGGTCGTCAGCGTAACGACAATCATCATCGTCGCCCACCAGGAGTCGGAAATAATGCCGTTACTCTTAAGCCACGTTGCGACAAAAAATGTCTGGACAGAACACAGAGCAACTGTTAGATAACGCGTCCACTGATTAATTTTCTGCCGTCCAACTTCGCCTTCTTCCTGAATTTTTTTAAATTGCGGAGAGAGAACAGGCATTAGCTGAAGAATAATCGAAGCCGTAATATATGGCGTCACGCCGAGCGCGAAAACCGAGATTGTCCGAAAGTTTCCGCCGGAGAATAAATCCAGAACTCCGAGAAGCGTTCCGGCAACTTCTCCCCAAACTTGTTCAAGCCGCGCCTTATTAATACCGGGTGCGGTAACGTGCGCTCCAAGACGATAAATCGCTAACATTCCGAGCGTGAAGAAAATACGTCTTCTCAACTCTGGAACCCTGAACATATTTTGAATGCCGGCAAAAAACTTTTCCATATTGTTCCTCTCTAGCTAGAGCAAAGTTGATAATTTATTCGCTTCGGGCTTCCGCTTGCTGATGTTTTTCAATCTGAGTAACTACCCCGCCTGCTCTTTCTATTTTATCTTTAGCGGTTTTTGTAAATCGATGGGCGGAAATTCTGAACGCCTTCGATACGTCTCCGTTTCCCAAAATAACCAGGTCGTGTTTGGCTTTTTTTATTAAGCCGCGCTGATGCAGAATTTCCGGCGTGATTTCTTCATCGCTGCTAAAATTCTCTTCAAGTTTAGCGAGGCTGACTTCAAGCCATTGTTTTTTGAAGATATTTGTAAAACCGCGTTTCGGCAGACGGCGTTGCAGCGGCATCTGTCCGCCTTCAAAACCGATTTTTTTACTGTAACCGGAACGAGATTTTTGTCCTTTATGTCCTTTACCGGCAGTCTTGCCGGTTCCAGAACCGGGACCGCGACCGATTCTCTTCTTTTTGTGCGTCGAGCCTTTTGCCGGACGTAAATTATTCAATCCTAATGCCATTTTTCTTTCCTCGTAAATTATCGATTGTAAACGACAAAAGTGGTAAACGCTAAGTGGTAAGTGGCAAGTATTTGGTTTTTCACTTACCACTTAGCGTTTACCACTTACCACTAAAAAAGCTTACCATTTACCACTTAGAGTTTACCACTCATCATTGATTACTCAACAATTCTTAAAAGATGCGGAATTTTTGCGACAATTCCACGCATTGACGGATTGTCTGGACGCGTTACCGTCATATTAAGTTTAGTTAATCCCATACCTTTTACAATCGTTTTTTGCTTTTTAGAATAACCAATCATACTTTTGTAGTACTGAATTTTGATTGTTCCGCCGCTTTCTTGTTTTTCTTCTTTGTTTGCCATAATTCATTTAACATCGATTATTTATCATTGAACACTAAATTTTCGGGCAACGTTCAACAATAAATATTTGATGATTTAGACTAATTCTTCTACTTGTTTGCCACGAAGACGTGCGACTTCAATCGGGTCTTTCATCCGTTCAAGTCCGTCAAAAGTTGCGCGGATAACATTGTGCGGATTATTTGAACCGAGAATTTTGGTTCGCACATTGTGAATGCCGAGAACTTGTAGGATTGCGCGAACCGCTCCGCCCGCAATAACGCCCGTCCCTTCTTTGGCTGGTTTAAGTAAAACGCGCCCGGCACCATACTCTCCAATCATTTGATGCGGGAGCGTTCCGTCAATCAGCGGAACACGGATCAAACTTTTCTTGGCTGCCTCAATGGCTTTCTTAATCGCGTTTGGAACTTCCTTTGCTTTGCCGGTCCCAAAACCAACGTGACCTGCTTCGTCACCGACTACGACTAAGGCAGCGAACGACATATTTTTGCCGCCCTTTACAACTTTCGTTACTCGATTGATTGAAATCAATTGATCTTTTAGGTTTAAGCTGTTCGGAGAAATTCGTTGTTTATTCGTTTTCATTTTTTTCTTCTTTTACTTTATCGGTTTGCGCTTGAGGCTCGTCAGTTTTTTTAGCGCGTTTTCCGCCGGACTTTTTCGCAGGTGTTTCCGCAGACCCGCCAACTAAATTGCCGATCATGCCGGCAACCGTTCCGACCACATTCCCGACTGTCGTTGCAACCGTATCAAGCGTGCTTTTATCTGCTGAATCTTCTTCAGAAGCATTGTTTTGGTTTTTATTCAAACCTGCTTCGCGCGTCGCATCGATTAACGCTTTAACTCGTCCGTGATAGACATACCCGCCGCGGTCAAAAACCACTTGCGACACGCCGGCTGATAAAGCGCGTTCCGCAATCGCTTTTCCGACTGTTTGTGCGGCTTCCAGGTTTCCACCGCTTTTACCGGTTAAATCCTTTTCAGTAGTCGAAGCTGCCGCCAAAGTTTTTCCGTTTTCATCATCGATTACTTGAGCGTAAATATGATTAAGACTGCGAAATACTGCTAGCCTCGGTCTTTCGGTAGTTCCGCTTACTTTTTTGCGGATGCGGCTTTTTACTCCGCGACGAATATCTGTTCTACTCTTTTTCATAATTCAAAATTCCAGATTTCAAATTCCCGACTCCAAAAATATTTTTGAAATTTAGAATCTTAGATTTGAAATTATTTACCGGTTTTACCGGGTTTTAATCTGTAAGTTTTATCGGCATAACGGACTCCTTTGCCTTTATAAGCATCCGGCTTACGCAGACGGTTGAGCTCTGCCGCCACTTGTCCTAATTTTTGTTTGTCGATACCGCTCAAAGTCAATGTTAATTGGTATTGATTGATGGTTGTTTTAGCAGGCACTCTTTCGGCTTTGGCTTCAATTCCTTCCGGTAGAGGGTATTCAACCGGATGTGAATACCCGAGCGAGAAAACAATCTTTTTGCCCTGCACGTCAGCTTTGTAGCCGACTCCGACAACGTCCATATCTTTTGTAAAACCTTCGGTCACGCCGACAATGGCATTGTTCGCCAGTGCCCGGGCTAACCCGTGCAAAGCGGCTTGATCGTCATTCTGCCGTTCCGCATAAAGCGTCCCGTCTTCCATTTTGAAATCGACGCCTTCGGGCACAGGAGTTTTCAAAGTTCCCTTCGGACCTTTCACTTCCAACTCGTTTCCGCTAATCGTAACGGATACGCCGGATGGTATTGCAATCGGTTTTTTTCCTACACGCGACATAATTTATAGTGGTAAACAGTAAGTGGTAAGTGGTAAGTGGCGAGTTCTTTCATTTACCACTTACTGTTTACCACTTACCACTTATTAATAGATTTCTGCTAAAATTTCTCCGCCGACATTATCCTGACGAGCTTTCTTACCGCTCATCAAGCCTCTTGAAGTTGAAACGATATTAACCCCGTAACCTCCGAGAACTCTCGGTATTTCCAGCGCGCCGACAAAAACTCTTCTGCCCGGACGGGAAACTCTCGATAAATGTGTAATAGAAGAGGTGCCTTTGGCATCGTAGCGCAGGAATATGCGAATCAAATATTTAACGCCTTCGCCTTTGGTGACATAATTATTGATGTAACCTTCCTCTTTTAAAATTCGCGCGACTTCCAGTTTCAATTTCGAACCGGGAATATCCACGCGCGAATGATTCGCGGCTATTGCATTACGAATGCGCGTCAACATATCTGCGATTGGGTCTGTCATTGTTTAACTCCGTTATTTTATTTTCGATTTTCGATTGCCGATTTGCGATTTTCTGTAAGCCGAAATTTTCAGACAAATCGAAAATTGCAAATCGAAAATCGCAAATTTCTTCACCAACTTGATTTAATTACACCCGGAATTTGTCCTTCCAAAGCTAACTCTCGAAAAGCAATGCGGGAAATACCGAATTTCCGCAGGTTGCCGCGCGGGCGTCCCGTTTGCGAGCAGCGATTACGAACCCGAATCGGGCTTGCGTCGCGCGGTAATTTTTGCAATTTCATAACAGCCGCGTCAACTTCCTCGGGCGCAGCGTTCGGATTATTGATAATCTTTTTTAATTCCAAACGGCGCGTCGCATATTGCGCGACCAATTTCTTTCTTTTTTCGTTTTTAGCAATGCTACTTGTCTTTGCCATATTTTATAATTTAATTTTATTGTCTAAAAGGCATTCCCAAAGCTTTTAAAAGAGCGCGGGATTGTTCGTCCGTCTTTGCTGTTGTAACAATGGAAATGTTCATTCCGCGCGTTTTATCAACTTTGTTAAAATCAATTTCCGGGAATATCAACTGTTCTCGAATTCCAAGCGTGTAGTTTCCGCGTCCGTCAAAGGCTTTGGCGGAAATACCTCGAAAATCGCGCACCCGCGGCAGAGCAACCGAGATCAGCCGGTCAAGAAACTCAAACATTCTTTCGCCGCGCAGCGTAACCATTGTGCCGATGTTCATTCCCTGACGCAGTTTGAATGAAGCAATTGATTTTTTCGCTTTTGTAATGACGGGTTTTTGCCCCGTTATTGCTCGCAACTCTTCTGCTGCCGTATCAAGAATTTTTGCGTTACTGATCGCTTCGCCGATTCCCATATTAATAATAACTTTTTCGATGCGGGGAATCGCCATCGGATTTTTTATGTCAAATTCTTTAGCTAGCGCCGGTGCAATATCGTTTTTATATTTTTCTTTTAATCTTGCCATTGTTTGAGTTTCTCCTTCTCTTGTGTTTGGGACTCGCTTTTAGAATGTAAAACCAAAAAATTTTCAAAGTTTTATGTTTTGCATCAGTCAGCGTTACCAAACCTCAAACTATTCTTCCTTGTTTGACTTCGTTTCAGTGTCTGATTTCGGATCAGTTCGGCGTTTTCTTTCTGGTTCGGGAATTACTTTTCCGCTTCCTGCGACTCGAACCTTTTTTCCATCGATAACGTCATATTTAATGCGCGTCGGCTTTCCTGTTTCGGGGTCGATGTGTGCAATGTTGGAAATATCAACCCACGCTTCTTGCTCGATAATTCCGCCTTCGACGTTCATCTGCGGAACTGCCTTGCGATGTCTTTTCATAATCATCGCGCCTTCAACCTTCACTTTTCCTTTATGCGGATCAACCGCAATAACTTTTCCGCGAAACGGCGAGCGTTTACCGTTGTTATCAAAACGACTATATTCTCGCCCGGCAATAAACACTACCTGGTCACCGCGCTTAACTTTTGATCTGACTGTTCCTTTTTTTACCGCTTTCATCTTTCTAAATAACCTCCGGCGCGAGTGAAACGATTTTCATAAAATTCTTTTCACGCAATTCGCGTGCGACCGGACCGAAAACGCGTGTGCCGATCGGAGTATTATCATCCTTGATCAGCACGGCGGCATTTTCATCAAAACGAATATATGTTCCGTCTTTGCGCCTGACTTCTTTGCGCGTTCTGACGATAACGGCATTATAAACTTTGCCTTTTTTTGCCGTGCCATCAGGCGTTGCTTCTTTTACGGTAACTTTTATACGGTCTCCGAGCCGCGCGATTTTACCGGTTGAACCGCCAATCGGCATAATCATCACTACTCTTTTAGCGCCCGAATTGTCTGCGACCGTTAATGAGGTCTGCATCTGAATCATAATCTCACCTCTGAAATTTTCGATTTTTAATTGCCGATTTGCGATTTTTGAGAAATTAAACTTTCAACAAATCGAAAATCGAAAATTACTTCTCTGCTTTTTGAATAATTTCTACTACGCGCCAACGCTTTCGCGCTGAAAGCGGTCTGGTTTCGACGATACGTACTTTGTCACCGATTGCGGAACTGAATTCGTCGTGCGCCATAAATTTCTTTCTCCGCTTGATGTATTTGCGATATGTCGGATGTTTTACCACACGGTCGACACGCACTACCACGGTTTTTATCATTTTGTCCGACGCCACTACGCCAATTTTTTCAGCTCTCTTACTATGGTGAACTTTGCCTGCTTCGTCGGTCGCCGCAGCAGGTATAACCGCTGCAACAACTGTTGAAACTCCATCCGCAACCGCTCCGGCGACACTTCCGACAGCCGATGTTAATGTATCGAAAACGCTGCTTACTATCGAAGGCTCTTCGGTAGCTTCCGAAGCTGTTTCATCATTTTCCGAAGCCTTCTTCGCAACCACAGATTCGTCTTGTCCGGAGTCGACTGTTTCGATGGCAGATGTATCCATCCCGGTCTCAGTTTCTTCTGAAACTTCACTGGTTTCACTCGTTTCAGACTCACTCGGCTGGGCTTGTGTTTCTTCGACCGTATCTTCTTTTTTCTTTCTTGGCATTTTCTGTAACCTTATTTATACTTTAGCTTTTCTTGTTTCTCTTTGTGGCTCTTTTTGCTGTATTAATGTAAACACTCGCGCCAATGTTTTCCTTTCACGGCGAATATCATTGATTGACTCGCCGACGCCCAACGATTTCTTGAACTTCAAACGAAAAAGCGATTCCTTTAAGCTATCTGCCTGTTCGCGGAGTTCTTCAACCGACATATCACGAAGTTGATCCATTATCTCTTTCTTCTTCATCGACTTAAACTAAGCCTCCTTCCAAATCGGCACGGGTAACAAACTTCGTTTTAACCGGCAGCTTTTGCGCTGCTAATTGAAAAGCCTCGCGCGCTAAAATTTCGTCAACACCTTGAATTTCATACAAAATTCTGCCTGGCTTGATAACCGCTACAAAATGGTCGGGTGCGCCTTTGCCTTTTCCCATACGTGTTTCAGCCGGTTTTTTAGTGATCGGCTTGTCTGGGAACATACGAATCCATATTTTGCCACCGCGCTTGACGTGACGCGTCATTGCAATACGAGCCGCTTCGATTTGTCGATCGGTAATCCAGCCGGCTTCCAGGGTTTTCAGTCCAAAATCACCGAAGTTTAATTTATCGCCGCGTGATGCTTTACCACGCATACGACCTTTCATTACTTTTCGGTGCTTGACCTTTTTAGGCATCAACATAGGAAATTTCCTCTATAAAAAACTGTAAAATTTATCTTTTATTATCGAATTTGTCTCTGCCTCTCGGCGGGCGACGACCATCGCCGCGACGGGCAGCATTTTTATCAATTTTAACTTCGTTTATCGGGTCGGTTGTCGTGCCGCGCGCCATCGATGCGTTCGGATCAAGAATTTCACCGCGATAAATCCAAACCTTTACACCGATAATTCCAAAAGTGGTCAATGCCTCGGCAAATCCGTAATCAATGTCT
>JALZOH010000141.1 GCA_030857305.1 Acidobacteriota bacterium | reverse complement strand
ATCAATCCTTGTGGAGGCGCTTGCTGCCGGTAGTGCTTGTCCTGCTCTTGACGGGGATGAGCTGGGTTACCGCTGCGGCACAGACAGCCTATGTGACGAATATTTTCACCGACACCGTTTCGGTGATCAACACGACGACTAACTCTGAAATTACAGTTATCCCTGTTGGATCTCGTCCGATTGCGGCGGCGACCACCCCTGATAGCACGCGCGTCTACGTAGCAAATCAGAACTCAAGCAGCGTTTCGGTGATTAACACCGCGACCAACACGGTGATCACAACTATTTCTGTCGGGCTTGGTCCCAGCGGAGTGGCAATTAGTCCCGATGGCACCCGTGCCTACGTAACGAATCAAGGCTCAAACACCGTTTCGGTAATTAACACCGCGACCAACACGGTAATCACAACTATTTCTGTTGGGCTTGGTCCCAGTGGAGTGGCAGTCAGCCCCGACGGCGCCCGTGTCTATGTGACAAACCAAGGTACTGACACTGTCTCCGTAATTAACACGGCGACCAACACTGTAATCGCAACTATCACTGTTGGGGATGCTCCCTTTGGGGTGGCAGTTAGCCCCGACGGCACCCGTGTCTATGTGACAAATCTGGTCTCCAACTCTGTATCGGTGATTAACACCGCGACCAACACTGTAACCACTATTTCTGTCGGACTTCGTCCCTTTGCTGTCGCAATCAGTCCTGATGGCACCCGTGCCTTTGTGGCGAATAGCGGTTCGGACACCGTTTCGGTGATCGACACAGCGACTAACACTGTGATTACTACTATTCCTGTTGGGGATGCTCCCATAGCATTGGCAATTACACCCGACGGCACTCGCGTCTTTGTAGCAAATCAGAACTCCGCTAACGTTTCGGTGATCAACACGGTGACTAACACGGTGATCGCTACTGTAGTTGTCGGGATTGCTCCCAGCGGAGTGGCAATTAGTCCCGATGGCACCCGTGCCTTTGTAACGAATCAAGCCTCCGGTAACGTCTCCGTAATTAATACGGCAACTAACACCGTCACGGCTGCTATACCCACCAGCGGTTCATGTCCCTTTGGAATAGCAATTACAATACGTACGTCAACGGGGGGAGGGACAACAGCAGCAACTGTTTCGGTTTCCGGCAGAGTTCTGTCGTCTCGCGGCAGAGGCGTCTCTAATGCAATCGTGCATTTAACCAAACAAAATGGCGAGATTCAAACTGCCAGAACAAACCGCTCCGGGCATTACACTTTTAAGGATATGGCAGTCGGCGAGACTTATGTCTTCAACGTCTATGCAAAGCGCTATCAGTTTGATGCGCAGGTAGTTACATTAACGGAAGATTTAGCTGAACTCGACTTTACTGCTCAATAACTTAATCGAGCAAAAAAACCAAAAAGAGAAAAGCCGTGAGTGTTAACACTCACGGCTTTTCTCTTTTTTAAAATAATAGACATATTAATAAAACATGACAAAATAAAATTTAACTTCTAAAAGGCGCTTATAGGTTAAAAGATATTTTGGTGGAGGCGGCGGGAATCGAACCCGCATCCAAAGGTTGCGACCAAGGGAATCTACACGTTTAGTCGAGTTCACTTCAGTTTTCGCTTTTGATGAGTAAGTAAACCGACAAGACCTCATCAAAGGCTAGTCCGGCTGACATTTCGCGTATCTTCGCAGACGGAGAAGATGCGCTAGCTTAAACTGTGTTATGCCTCATTCGGTCGCTTCAAGCTAACTTCCGGTGAGACATCGCTGGGGCTAGAGTTAACTAGGCAGCGAGAGCCAATTCAGTGTTGGCATTTGTGTTTTGCTTGGTGTTTTAACGAGCTAACAAGCAAGCCCGACGTGCATCCAAAGATCTATACAAGCCCCTGTCGAAGCCTGTCGCCCCCAAAGTTGGGATAACTATCTTACCGCATTTTGATGAAAATAGAAACTGTCAGGTTGGATTTTATAAATCGAAAGCGAACGTGCAGGCTATCGATTCTTTTCAAAATACATTCTTGTTCGCCGCATACAGAAGTGTTATTTTTAACGATAAGTTATTTTTCCATAATTAGTTATCAAATTTTATGCCGACTTGGAAACTCGAAATTGAATACGAAGGCACGCGTTATCGCGGTTGGCAGATACAACACAACGAAAAAACCGTGCAGAGTGAGATGCAAGTTGCGGCGTATCAACTTTTTAAAGGACGAGTCGAAATCGGCGGCGCGTGCCGAACCGATGCCGGAGTTCACGCCCTTTCACAAATCGCGCACTTAAAGGTTTCCGACCTAACAACGAACGTTACTCCGCGTCAGATTCAGCAGGGTTTTAATGAACGATTGCCGCACGACATAAACATCGTGAAAATACAGAATGCTGCCGAAAACTTCGACGCGCACCGCGATGCCGCGTCGCATTATTATCTTTATCAAATCTCGACGCGCCGCACCGCTTTTGCAAAAAATTATGTGTGGTGGGTAAAAGATAATCTCGACGCGAGAGCAATGCAGGAAGCGGCAAAAATGATCGTCGGCAGACACAATTTCCGCTCGTTTTGCGAAGTTGAAAATGAACGAGATTCTACCATTATTACGGTTGAAAAAGCGGAAGTTTTCTCGGACAGAGATTTGATTTGGTTTCGTATCGGGGCAAACCGTTTTTTGTGGAAAATGGTCAGAAGAATCGTCGGAATGCTGGCAGAAGTCGGGAAAGGAAATTTGTCTTACGATGGTTTTCAGAGACTCTTAAAATTTTCATCAAACGCCCCCACTCAATTTACCGCGCCGCCTTCGGGTTTGTTCCTGGAAAAGATTTTATATAAAGGAGATGCGCCGCCGAAAAATTATTTAGGGGCAGGTCTTATGCCTATCCAAAGCGACGAAGGTCACTAAATGTTTTGATTAAGATTTAACTTAAATTTTAATCAAAACAATTTTCGCTCGCGCTCATTGGGCAGGCACAAGACCTACCCCTACAATCCCTACAATTGATTTTCTACCGCTAATTTTATCCAACTTGTTTTCTCGTCCGAATTATGACAAATTCAAAACATAGTTTTAATAAATTTTATTTGCAGGAGAATTTGGACTAATGCCAAGAATTACTGCTGAAGCGGCAAATGGAATTGTCGCTTTTGAAGTGGAAAAAGATAGAAAACTCGTTTTGTGCCTGGAAGACAACGGCGTGGACATTTTGCACAGATGCGGCGGAAACGCTAAATGCACGACGTGCCGCGTCGAAATTCTCTCGGGCGACCCGGGCGAAATCGGCGAGCCGGAAAAGATTATTCTCGCTACCAAAACAGATTTGGGCGACCACACGCGCCTTTCCTGTCAAGTGCGCGTCATTGACGATTTACAAGTTAAAGTCATTCGCCAGGCAAGCGTCGAAGGAATAGACGCAGGTGGACGACCGAGCGAATAAAAGGCAAAAGTCAAAGGGCAAAATTAAAGCCATTTGTTTCTAAAGTCGAATATTTGTGAAAGGCAGATGTTTCTTAAAAAAGGAAAGAATCAGGAGAAAATAAAAGATTATGGCGAATGAAGCAAAAGATCAAAAATACCCGTTTGAACTACCCGCGCTCGAGTATGATTTCAACGCGCTCGAACCCGTTATTGATGCAGAAACAATGAAGTTGCATCACGACAAACACCATCAGGCTTATGTGGACAATCTGAACAAAGCCGTCGCCGAACACAAAGATTTGCAGGAAAAAACGTTGTCAGAATTGTTGTCAAATCTCGACTCCGTGCCGGAAGCCGCACGCGGCGCGGTTCGCAACAACGGCGGCGGACACATCAATCATTCGATGTTCTGGAAAATTATGAAGTTAAACGAAGGCGGCAAACCGTCGGGCGATTTGGCAACGACGATTGATCGCGATTTCGGCTCGTTCGATGATTTCAAAACGAAGTTTAACGACGCAGGCGTGAAGCAATTCGGTTCGGGCTGGGTTTTCGTCATCGCTGACGGCGACAAATTGACGATTCAATCGATGCCGAATCAGGATACGCCGTTTCACAAAGGAACTGAGCCGCTTTTCGGCAACGACGTTTGGGAACACGCTTATTACCTGAAATACAACAACCGCCGACCGGATTATCTGAAAGCATGGTGGGATGTGGTTGATTGGGAAGCGATTGCCGGACGATACGAAAGATTACGCGCAGTCTAATTAATAGTGGAAAACAGAAAGTGGAAAGTGGAAAATGAAATGGTTATCATTTTCCACTTTTCATTTCTCAATATTTCGGCACGTTCGGGTCAACATCGTTTGACCAAGCCGTGATGCCGCCTTTTAGGTTAAACAGTTTTCCGGCATAACCGTTTTCTTTTAACGCCGCAATCGCTTTTGCGCTTCGCACACCACCTTTGCAATGCACAACGATTGTTTTGTCCGAGTCAATTTCATTGGCGCGTTTGACAATCTCGCCGAGCGGAATTAATTTTGTGTTCGGAATCTTGGCGATTTCAAACTCGTACGGCTCGCGCACGTCAATTATTTGAAGGTCGCTTTTGTTTTTTATTAAGTCGTTTAATTCCGTCGCCGTGATTTCTTCCAAAAATTCTTTCTTTTCTTCAACAGTTTGCTTTAATCCGCAAAATGCCTCGTAGTCAATCAATTCTTTTATCGTTGGATTATCACCGCAAATCGGACATGCGGGATTTTTACGAAGTTTTAATTCGCGGAATTTCATCTGCCAGGCGTCGAAAAGCAACAGACGATTTAACAAAATCCCTTCCGCGCCCAAGATTACTTTGATAACTTCGTTCGCCTGAATCGTGCCGACGATGCCGGGCAAAACGCCCAAAACTCCGCCTTCGGCGCACGACGGAACGAGACCGGGGGGCGGCGGTTCGGGATACAGACAGCGATAGCACGCACCTTTTTCCGCCCAGAAAACGCTTGCCTGTCCTTCAAAACGAAAAATCGAGCCGTAAACGTTTGGTTTTCCGGTCAAAACAGCAGCGTCATTGACCAAATAGCGTGTTTCAAAATTGTCTGTTCCGTCAACAATCACATCATAATCCTTAAAAAGCTCAAGCGCGTTTTCGCTTGTCAAACGTGTTTCAAACGCATCAATTTGCGTGTTCGGATTGATGTCTGAAAGCCGGTCTTTTGCCGACGCGATTTTCGGTCGTCCGACATCTTTTGTGCCGTGAATAATCTGTCGTTGGAGATTCGATTCCTCAACGACATCAAAATCAACTATGCCGAGCCTGCCGACGCCGGCAGCCGCTAAATACAAACCCAAAGGCGAGCCGAGTCCGCCCGTTCCAATCATCAAAACTTTCGCGGCTTTTATTTTGCGCTGACCTTCCAGACCGACTTCGGGCAAAATCAGATGTCGGCTGTAACGCGCATATTCATCGTTGTTTAATGTCGGCAATTCGGTTTGAGTTCGCGCTTCGGCAAAAGAATTTCCACCTGCTATCGAAGGCACAATCATTACCGTTTCGCCGTTTTTAACCGGTGTGTTTTCGCCGTCCAAATGTCGGATATCTTCATCGCCGACATAGACGTTGACAAAACTTCGTAAAGCGTTTTGATCATTGTAAAGATGCTTTTTCAAATCGGCGTGCGTCGTCGTCAACTTTTCTAGCGCTTCGCCCGCCGTCGCTGCTTCAACTTCAATTTCCGATTGCCCGCCCGCGAACTGTCGCAAAGGTGTCGGAATTACAATTGTTACTGACATAAATAATTACTCCTTGATAATCTTCTCTTCATTAAACTTTGAGCGGTCATTTTCCATTTCCCACGCCCGCACCTCAACCGCTTTTTGCTTTTTGATTGAAACAATAACGTAAGACCAAACTGGAAGCGCGTGGTCTAAATCAAATTGCGACGGAATCGCCGGATGGTTTGGATGCGAATGATAATTGCCGACGACATCGAGTTTTTTTCCGCGTGCGTAACGTTCGACGCGCATTAAATCTTTCGGTGTAATCAGAGACCGGTTGTGTCTGGCTTCTTTTTCGCGGGCATTTTCAATCGGAAAAATTTCCGCGACCGTTTTTTTGCCTGGCGTGTCAAAACTTCCAATCAGCAGACCGCAGCATTCAAACGGATATTCGCGTTCGCCGTGTTTTTCGATTTCTAAAATTTGCTTTTCGGATAGTGTTATCAAGCTCAAACTCCCTTTCAAACGTTTAGTTTTCGTCCCAAAATCTATCACTCGAATATTTTGCGCCGCCGTCGCACAAAATCGTTACGATAACCGCATCACCTTTGATTTCCCGCGCCAGACTGAGCGCCGCAAAAACATTTGCGCCCGCGCTGACACCGACAAAAAGACCTTCTTCACGCGCTAACCTTCTCGTCATTGCTTGCGCGTCTTCGGTTGCAACCTCAACATTTTTGTCTGCCAGACT
>JALZOH010000140.1 GCA_030857305.1 Acidobacteriota bacterium | reverse complement strand
GCATCGGAGAAGGAAGTGGCGACGGGGCGGCAATTAGCGCGATGAAAGCGGCGATTGATTCCAAACTGCTCGAAGAAAATTCAATCAAAGGAGCGAGGGGAGCACTTATCAATATTACAGGTTCTAAAAATATGCCGCTTGATGAAATTGAAGACGCGATTTCCCTGATTCATCAAGAAGCCGATGAAGACGCTAATATTATCTTCGGAACAGTATTTAACGAAGAAATGCAAGACAGAGTAAAAATTACGGTAATTGCTACCGGTTTTGATAACCACAAACAAATTGCTACGCCGCATTCGCCGCACGCCGAAGCAACTCACGCGGCGGTCGGAAGTCGAATGCCTATTTATAACCCGGCAGATATGAAAAAGGAAGAGGATATAAACGTTCCGACATTTATCCGGCGGCAAGCCGATTAAATTAGAATGTTTCCGTTTATGAGATTTAATTAGACTTATCATCACCGAAATTGATAAATGAGGAGTGTCCAATAAAAAAAAATCGATTTTTAATTTTTGCCTTTTTCCATTCCTAATGTATTAGTTATAAAATAACTTTGTGAACTTTAAACAAGGCGAACAAGTTATTCGATCAAAAAAAACAAACCACGTCTTGCCGCGAATCGGTATCACAATGGGCGATGCCGCCGGCATCGGCGCGGAAATCGTTCTCAAAGCCCTCCGTAATAGAAACCTGAAAAAGATCTGTTCACCAATCGTAGTCGGCGATGCCGCTTTTTTGAGAAAAACAGCATCGGATTTGAACTTGGAATTTGATTTTATCGAGGAAGATTTAGAGCGCAAAAAAAACTCGAATCAAACTCTTATCTACAGTTTAAATAATCTAAACGAAAAGGTAATTATCGGTGAAGATGCCGCCGCAACGGGAAAAGCCGCCGCCCAATATATCGAAACCGCTGTCCGCCTATGGAAGGAAAACAAAATTGACGCGATCGCCACCGCGCCAATTAGCAAAAAAGCGATTGCGCTGGGCGGTTATGATTATCCCGGACACACGGAATTTCTGGCGCACTTAACGGGCACAAAAGAATTTGCAATGAGCTTTTTTGCCGAGAAACTGCGCGTTGTTTTGCTTTCCACGCACGTCTCGCTTCGCGATGCGATTGATTTGGTAAAAAAAGAGAAATTAATCGAGCTGATAAAATTTTCTCACAAAGAAATTTCCAGGCTTTTGAATAAAAACGCTAAAATAGCGGTAGCCGGTCTCAATCCGCACGCTTCCGAAGGCGGAATGTTTGGCACTGAAGAGGAAAATGAAATAACGCCTGCGATCAATGAATGTCGGGAAAATTTTGGCATCGACGTATCGGGCGCATATTCGCCTGATACTATTTTTCTGAGAGCGTTTCGCGGCGAATTCGACGCGGTTGTTTCGTGTTATCACGACCAAGCTACGATTGCCGTAAAATGCCTTTCGTTTGGCGCATCAGTCAACGTCACACTCGGTTTGCCTCTAATCAGAACTTCGGTTGATCACGGCACGGCTTTCGATATTGCCGGGAAAAACAAGGCTGACGCGTCAAGTATGAAAGTGGCGATCGAACTTGCGGCAAAATTGGCGGCAAGTTCCTGAAAACACGAACGTTTGTGCAGAAAAGTTTAGACATAATCGAAAAAAATATTCACTTTTCTTGACGTATTCTTCGGCGAATGATAGTTTTCAAAACACACGAGTTATCGTAAATTTTTTAGTAGTTCGAAAAGGAGATATAGCAGCCTGTGTCAAAACGAAAACTGCTTTTGGCAGACGATTCAGTAACAATTCAAAAGGTCGTCAATCTAACATTTGCCGATGGAGGAATTGAAGTAGTTACGGCAAACGACGGTGCCGCCGCAATGAAAAAGTTTGTCGAATTTGCACCCGATTTAGTGATGGCTGATGTTAATTTACCCGGTTTAAACGGTTATGAGATTTGCGAGCAAATAAAACAAAATACCGATACGCAGATCATTCCGGTTGTCCTTCTCGTCGGTTCGTTCGAACCGTTTGATCAAGACCGTGCAAAACGCGCCGGAGCGGATGACTATTTAACAAAGCCCTTTCAATCAATCGGTCAATTAGTTGATAAAGTTTCGGCTCTTCTTAATATTGAGAACGGCGAAAACATTTCACCCGAAACGGCGGCAAATTCAGATACGGAAAATTTAGAAAACAGAGAAAGCCGCAACAATATTTTTGGTGAAACATCTGATTCAAAATACGGCGACCGTTTGGGCAAAACAGGAACGGACGATGAAATAACTCAAACAGACCAAATCGGCAGTTTGCCGGCGGATGAAGCTCAAAAGTTTGAAACCAAATTTGTTAATGATACGACTGAAGACTTTACGCCGAGTGCGGATAACAATTTACTTAAAACTAACTATAAAGATGCGGACGAATATGAGACGGTCAGCAATTTCGGTGCGGAAAAAACAAAACCTTTAAGTGCGGAAGAACTTAGCGAAATTACTTCGGCAACTGAAGACGCGAAGCTCGGGCAGTTAAATGCGAAAGTTTATGAGTCTGTTGAAGATCAAAATTATCCCAAAAGGGAATTGACGCCCGAAAGTGAGCTTACAGAAGAAAATCAAGCAAACAGCGAAGGCGAACAGATTTCAGACCGAAGTTTTTCCGAACAAACTCAGACAGACATAAGTAAACCTTTGCCGCACAAAAACTTTTCATCTGAAACAATTTCCCCATCTGAAGCTGACTCTTTTCTCAGCTTTGATGATACAAATATTCTTGAAACATCACCCTTTCAAAAAGCAAACGCCGCGCAGACGGTAAATTTTTCACCTGAACTCGTTGATGCGATTGCAGATAAGATAATTGAAAAACTTTTTGAAAAGATTATCAGAGAAGTTGCCGAACAAGTCGTTGAGCAAAAAGCCGATTTAATAATCAAGCAGGTGGCAGAAGAACGTCTAAAAGAATAACTAGCGGTAAATGTTGAATATTTGACGGTTAGTTTTCTCACTTAGATGAAAGCTAACCATTTTTATTTTAGAATACTTGGAAAGTTCAAGGTTCAAAGTTCAAGGTTCAAGGTTAAAAATCCTAACTTTAGACTTTGAACTTTGAACCCTGAACTTTGAACCTTGAAATTATGGAACTCGAAAAAGCATACAATCCGAAGGAAGCTGAAGAAACGCATTATAAAACCTGGGAAGCAAACAGATGCTTTGCGCCCGAAATCAACGAAAACCCGCACGCCGAAAAGTTTTCAATTGTCATTCCGCCGCCGAATGTGACCGGTTCGCTCCATATGGGACACGCGCTCCAGCATACTTTGATGGACGTTTTGACAAGATGGAAACGGATGCTCGGCTATCGAACCCTTTTCCTCGTCGGCGTTGATCATGCAGGAATTTCCACTCAGCTAATGGTGACGCGCGAGCTTAAGAAAGTCGAACACAAAGCTCCGCAGGAAATTGGACGTAAAGCTTTTATCGAGAAAGTTTGGGCATGGAAAGAGAAATACGGCAGTACGATTACGAATCAGATTCGCCGCGAAGGTTTGTCGGTTGATTGGTCGCGTGAACGCTTTACGATGGATGAGAGTTTATCGCTGGCGGTGCGTAATGTCTTTGTCGAGCTTTATGAAGAAGGCTGGATTTATCGCGGCAAGCGCATTGTTAATTGGTGTCCGAAGGATAAAACCGTGCTGTCGGATTTGGAAGTTAAGGAAGAAACGCGCAAGGACGGCAAACTTTTTTATCTCAATTATCCGGTTAAAGATTCCGGTAGAAAACTCACGGTTGCCACCACGCGCCCTGAAACGATGCTCGGCGATACGGCGGTCGCGGTTAACCCGGAAGACAAACGTTACCGAGATTTAATCGGCAAAACTATTTTGCTGCCTTTAACGAATCGAGAAATTCCGATTATCGCCGACGAATATGTCGATGCGGAGTTTGGCACAGGGGCGGTAAAAATCACGCCGGCGCACGACCCGAACGATTACGAAGTCGGGCTTCGTCACGATTTGCCGCAAATAAATGTGATGAACAACGATGCGACGATGAACGCGGAAGCGGGCGCCGATTTTGAAAATCTTGACCGGTACGCGGCGCGTGAAAAAGTTATTGAAAAATTCGAAGCGTTAAATTTATTAGAAAAGATTGACGATTATGAAATTGTTCTGCCCGTGTGCGAGCGTTGCAAAACCGTCATTGAACCGTATTTGTCCGAGCAATGGTTTGTCAATATGAGCGAGATGCGCGATTTGGCTTTGGACTTGATGCGCTCCCGCGGCGAGCCGCATTTTTATCCGCAAGTCCCGCATGAAAAAGTTTATACGACGTGGCTCGAAAACTTAAAGGATTGGACGATTTCGCGTCAACTCTGGTGGGGACACCAGATTCCGGCGTGGTATGACGAAGCGGGAAATGTTTTTGTGGCGCGGACTAAGGAAGAAGCGATTGGAAAAGCAAAGACCGCGCATTTAATGCAGGACGCGGACGTTTTAGACACTTGGTTTTCCTCGTGGCTGTGGTCATTTTCGACAATGGGCTGGAATGGCGACATGACCGCAACCGAAGATTTAAACGAATTTCATCCGACCGATGTTTTAGTGACGAATCGTGACATTATCTTCCTCTGGGTTTCTCGGATGGTCATGGGGAGCTTAAAATTTGTCGGCGAAAAACCGTTTAGAGATGTCATTATTACCGGCACGGTTTTAGACAAAAACGGGCAGCGAATGTCGAAGACGAAAAACAACGGCGTTGACCCGCTCGATGTTTTTGACAAATACGGCGTGGATGCGACGCGGATCACGCTGGCGGATTCGGCGACCGGAGTTGATTTTGCCTGGCGCGACGAAAAGGTTGAATCATTTCGTAATTTCGCCAACAAAATCTGGAACGCGACACGGTTTTGTTTAATGAACTCGGAGGGCGCGCGAGTAGATTATTTTTCAATAAATCCACAAGCCGAAGTCGCAGAAATTTTAGAAGCGCGAGCCGAGCAGACGCCAGAGTTGGACGAGGAAGACGAAGAAATTTTAGATAAAATCATTCCCGAATTCAGCAGAGACAATCCGAAGGAAAATCTGTCTTTAGCTGACCGCTGGATAATTTCGCGTTTCAATAAAACGGCTTTGAACGTCAACCGGGCGCTCGAACAATACAATTTTCACGAAGCCGTCCAACTTCTCTATCATTTCTTTTGGGATGACTTTTGTGATTGGTATATTGAACTCGTCAAAGACGAAATTACGTCAACCGAGCCAAATGTCCGGCGCGACGCGGCACGTTCGAGAATCTTGACGATTCTCGAACAAGCTTTGCGTCTGCTTCACCCGTTTATGCCTTTTTTAACCGAAGAGCTGTGGCAAAAACTGCCCGAAGTTTCAAACGATTTGCACAATGAGGCTTACCGAAACGCGGCGCAAACTATCATGCTCACCGATTTTCCAAAAGGCGACGCGGCGATGATTGACGAAAAAGCCGAAGCGGAAACGCAAGCCGTCATCGAATTGATTTCCAAAGTTCGCAATATTCGCGCTGAAATGAATATTAAGCCAAGCGACAAACCCGCGATTCACGTTGCCGCAAATCCCGATTTGCAAAAGATTTTCGCCGAAAACGAAGCCAGAATCCTAAAACTCGCGCGCGCCACCGGCTTAAAACTCGCCGACACTCTTAACATTCCGAAAGCATCGGCAAAAGGAGTTTTAACCGGCGGCGCGGAAGTTGCGCTTCCGCTCGAAGGTTTAATTGATTTTGCGAAGGAAGCAGAACGCCTCGAAAGCCAGTTAGCCAAATTAAAAATTGAAGGCGAACGGCTGCAAAAACAACTTGCCAATCAAAGTTTTGTCGAAAAAGCTCCGGCGGAAAAAGTGCAGGAAATCCGCGCGCGCGTTACAGAAATCGAACAGCAAACCAAAACATTGCAACAAAATTTGGAGGCTTTGAAATAATACGAAAAAGAAGATCAACTATCGCTCGACAATATCGTCGCTGTCAATTTGTCCGAGCTTTATGGCTTGCGTTTTTGCGTCCAAGATATGATAAAGGTTTCTAAAATATAAAGGATAAAACTTTCACCGTTGTATTCACACCAGTTTGCAGTTCGTAATTCCGACTGTTTTTCTTGTGATGATGTGAGGAAATCAAAACAAGTTATTTTACGCAAAAAAAAGCGGGCAAGAAAAATCTTGCCCGCTTTTACTAATGAACTGTTATAACTTTACTCCATTGGCGCAAAGTCAATATCAGCTAAGTCTTCTGTAACAAAAACGGTCTTTGTCTCATAAACATAGCGTTTACTTCTAACACTCAAGAAATAGTTTTCGCCAACTTCTAAATCAGCAAATCTATAATACCCGCGCGGGTTAGTAACCGCGTACTTAACATC
>JALZOH010000139.1 GCA_030857305.1 Acidobacteriota bacterium | reverse complement strand
GATAGACTTTTATCTGAATGAATTGATACCGGTTTTTCTGTTAGCTAACTTGATGTCTCCGGCGTTGTGGGCGTGGCGGGATGAGAAAAAAGCCGGCAGCGATGACGGAATTCTTTACAGTCCGAAAAACCGCCTGCGCTCGAATATGATTCGGCGGAGTTTCAGGCGGCGATTGTCGCGCTTGCCGAACAGCATCCCGATTCAATCTATGAGTTTGCTCTTTATGCGTTTCGTCGGCTCGATGTGCCGCACCCGCAAGTTTATGTTCGCGCCGCTCTACGCGATTTCAATGTCAAGCAGTTGGCGCAAGGAATTACGGAACTGTCAGACGCGCTCTCGATTGTCGCCAGTATTAGGGGACGAGATTCTATTTTTGGAAGCAGAGATAGAATTGCGATGCCCGACGAAACTTCATATTTCAAAACGGGCAGTGATAAGGACAAAGCCTTGTTGCTTTACACATTGCTTCGACACTTACCCATTGGTGATATAGAGAGCGTGATAGGCTTATCGAATGAAAATAGTTTTGTTTCATATCAAGGCAATTGGATAGATTTGGAAAACCTGTCGCTGTTGTCTGCCAAGCCTTCAGATTTAAAAATTTCGTTTAATGATGACATTGCCAATAAATTACTAGGAGAAAACTAAAATGAGAAAAAAGATATTGACTGCTTGTTTGTTGAATTTACTACTTTTTGCGTCCGTCTTCGCGCACGATTTATTTTTAAAGCCAGACAGCTTTTTCGCCAAAGTCAACCAAAAAATTTCGATTAGCGTTCTCAATGGCACGTTTCAGGAGAGTGAGGGCGCGGTTTCTTTCGCACGTTTGACGGACGTGAGCGTCATTTCGCCTTCGGGCGTTCGCGCGAATCCGAAAGAGGCAGATTTTACCAAAAATGAAACGACCGCGTTTTTGAATTTTACGCCGAAGGAAGCCGGAACTTATGCGGTCGGGCTTTCGACGATGGGGCGCGAAAACTCATTACCGGCGAAAGAATTTAACGAATACCTTGTCGCCGAAGGCATTCCCGAAATTTTGGAAAACAGAAAACGCGACAAAGAACTTGAAATAGACGGGCGTTACCGCTATTCCAAATACGTCAAAACGATTTTCCAAGCGAGCGACAAACAAACCGACAGTTATAAAACCGTCCTCGGTTACGCGGTCGAGATGATTCCGCAAGCCAACCCGTATAAATTGAAAAAGGGAAGCACGATTGAAATTTTGTGTCTCAAGGACGGCAAACCGCTCGTCGGTCAAACGGTTTTGACCGGATACGAATCGGGCGGCAAATTAGCCGCTGAAAAAACCATTCGCAGCGACCAGAAAGGCATTATCAAAATCAAACTCGACGGCGCGGGCAAGTGGTATGCGAAATTCATCAATATGGTCAAAGTTGACGACCCGAAATTAAACTACGAATCGAAATGGGCGACGTTGACATTTGAAATCAAGTAGGAGGAAATCGAAATGAAAAAACAAATAATCTTGGCATTTATTTTATCGCTGTCGCTGGTCGCGTCAATTTTCGCGCACGATTTGTTTCTCAAAACGGACAGCTTTTTCCTCGCGCCGAACTCGAAATTTACCGTCAAAATTATGAACGGAACATTTCAGGCGAGCGAAGGCACAGTTGCTTTCGCCCGCCTGAACGACGTGAGCGTAGTTTCAGCGGGAAAACGAGCGCATCCGCAGGAAGCCGATTTTACCAAAGACGAAACGACCGCCTTTTTGAATTTGAAAACCGGTGCGGCAGGAACTTACGTCGTCGGGCTTTCCACTAAAACGCGCGAAATCGCGTTAAAAGCGGCGGATTTTAACGAATATCTGAAAGAAGACGGCTTGCCGGATACGCTCGAAGAACGGCGGAAAACCGGCGAACTCGAAAAGGACGCGAAAGAGCGTTACGCCAAGCACGTCAAAGCGATTTTGCAAGTCGGCAAAAAGCAAACCGATGATTACAAAACAGTTCTCGGTTATCCGGTTGAACTCGTCCCGCAACAAAATCCGTATAAATTGAAAAAAGGCGACCAGATTGAAATTTTGTGTCTCAGAGACGGCAAACCGCTCGCCGGGCAAGTCGTGCTGGCGGGGCGCGAGGAAAAAGGCAAAATTATTGTTGCGCCCGAGCTTCGCAGCGACAAAAACGGCATCGTCAAACTCCGGCTTGACGGCGCGGGCAAATGGTATGTCAAATTTATCAATATGATGAAACTCGACGACCCGAATTTGAACTACGAATCTAAATGGACGACGCTCACTTTCGAGTTAAAATAGAATATGGAATCCTTTAAGCGTTACAAAGAAATTTTGTTTGGCTTTGCGTTAGGCGCGGCGATGTGGCTGATTGATGCCGTGATGCACACGGAACTCGGCGCGGACGTTCACGCGGAAAGTTTATGGACGGAGATTTTCGCGCCGCATCCGACGGCTTTGATTTTTCGCTCGGTTTATCTGGCGATTGCGGTTTCGTTCGGCGTTTTTTTGTGGCGGACGAATTGGCGCGAGCGTCAGCTTCGCGCGCTCGAACAAGCTGTTATCGCTTTTCAACGCCAACTCGACGCACCCGCGCTCAGAATTTTAGGAGCGGCGCGGCAACTTCAAAACCGCAACTCGATTCAATTGGATGAAACCGCCGAACGACTCACGGCGGAAATAAACCTCGATGCCGGATTGATTGACGAACTCGCCAAAAAATATCTTGAGTTTAACCGTTTGGTGCAGGCGGGTGAAACGGCGCAGGCGATTGAAACTCTGCAAGCGATAGAAACCTGGCTCGCCGAACAAAAATCAATCGCCAAATTGTGAAATCAGAAATAACAAAAACGATTTTGCTTGCCGACGACGACGATAATCTTCGCCGTGTGCTGGAGTTTCAGCTATCGGAAGCGGGCTACAAAATTTCGGCGGCGGCGGACGGCGCGGAAGCCTTTGAGATTTTCACAAATAATGATTTCGATTGCATCATCACCGATTTGCGGATGCCGAAGCTGTCGGGCTTGGAATTGCTGGAAAAAATTAAAATCGGCAACGCTGAAATTCCGGTTATTGTGATTACCGCTTTCGGCGAAGTTGAAACGGCGGTGACGGCGATGAAAGCCGGTGCGTTCGATTATATTAACAAACCGTTTAACCGCGACGAGATTTTATTAACGCTTGAACGGGCGTTAAGCTTTAGTGAAACAAAACACGAGAATCGCCAATTGCGGGAAATCGTCAAAAAAGAATTTCAGATTGAAAATCTTGTCGGCGATTCACCGCCGATGCGAGCGGTTTTGAATGTGGTCGAGCGCGTTTCGCGTTCCGACGCAACCGTTTTAATCGCCGGTGAAAGCGGCACGGGTAAGGAACTAATCGCCAAAGGTATACATTTTTCCGGCAAGCGAAAAGATAAACCTTTTATTCCGATTAACTGCGCGGCGATTCCTGAAAATCTTATCGAAGCTGAACTTTTCGGCTACAAACGAGGAAGTTTTACGGGCGCGAGCCTCGACACGAAAGGCAAATTTGAAGACGCAAACGGCGGAACGCTTTTTCTCGATGAAATCAGCCAGATGCCTTTGCCGTTACAGCCGAAACTGCTTCGCGTTTTGCAGGAACAGGAAATCGTCAGAATCGGCGAAAGCACGCCGCGCAAAATTGATGTTCGCATCATCGCCGCGACTAATCAAAATCTTGAAAAAATGGTCGAAGCCAGAACTTTCCGTGAAGATTTATATTTTCGTCTCGCAGTTGTTCCCGTCAATTTGCCGCCGCTTCGCACGCGCCGCGAAGACGTTCCGCTGCTCATTAATCATTTTTTCCGGCGTGCGAAAGAAAAACACGGCTTTGAAGATTTGAAAATCGAGCGTGAAGTCGCGGGTGTTTTGACAAATTATTCGTTTCCGGGCAACGTCCGCGAACTCGAAAATTTAATTGAAAGAATGGTCGTGCTGTCGGATGGCGAAAACATAACTTTGCAAGATGTTCCGCAATCCATTACAAAACCAGTCGAAACTTTCGGCAATGTGCGAATGGAATTACCCTCAGAAAATATCTCGCTCGACGAGGTTGAACGCGAAATTATTCGTTATGCTTTGGATATGCACAACGGCAACCAATCGCAAACGGCGCGGTATTTGGGCATCACGCGCAGTGCGTTGATTTATCGAATGCAAAAATTCGGTTTCGATGAATAAGAAAAATCTGACGATTTCAATTTTGATTCTCGGCGGCTTGATTCTGCTTATCTCCGCGCTTCATTTTCTCACGCCGGTTGACAGCATAATCCTGCATCAAATTTATCAGCGGCTTTATTACATTCCGATAATTCTAGCCTCATTTTGGTATGGCTGGCGCGGCGGTTTAGGCGCGGCACTGCTGGCGAGTGTGTCCTATTTGCCGCACATCGCTTTGCATTGGCAGCATCAAAATTACGACTACGCGCTCAATCAATACGCCGAAATCGCTTTATTTTTTGTTATCGGAGCGGTGACGGGCTGGCTCGGCGACCAGAAACGCCGCGAATACGAACGCGCCGAAGGCATCAATGCCGAACTGCAAATGGCTTACGCCGAATTAAGGCAAACCGTCAGTCAACTGCTGCAAGCCGAGAGACTTTCATCGCTTGCGGAAATTGCTTCGAGCGTGGTTCACGAAGTCCGAAACCCGCTCGGCGCAATCAAAGGCGCGGTTGAAATTCTCGAAGACGAACTTGCGCCGGACAGCCCGCGCCGCGAATTTGCAAATATTGCTAAAACCGAAGTCGAGAGAATTGACAAATTAGTCAAAGAATTTTTGCAGTTCGCCCGCGCTCCGAAACCTGACAGAACACCGACCAATCCCAATGAACTCGTCAAATCCGTCAAACTTCTCGTCGAGCAGCAAGCCCAAAAACAAAATGTTTCCATTGAAGAAGACTTGGCGGAAAAGCCGCCTTCGCCCGCGCTCGATGCCGAGCAAATCAAACAAGTTTTATTAAACTTGAG
Organism: Acidobacteriota bacterium; assembly: GCA_030857305.1. GTDB lineage: Bacteria > Acidobacteriota > Blastocatellia > Pyrinomonadales > Pyrinomonadaceae. The sequence continues at coordinate 1,483 of JALZOH010000139.1, read as the reverse complement.
CCTCAACGCTCTGCAAACGATGCCAACGGGCGGAACGCTCATTTTTCGCACGTCCGAAGAAGCGAATCTCTTATTTATCGAAGTTGAAGACACGGGCGGCGGAATCGACGAAAAAAATTTTTCGCGAATTTTCAATCCGTTTTTTACAACCAAAGAAAAAAGTTTCGGACTCGGACTTTCGATAGCTTACAAAATCATCAGCGAGCACAACGGCAAACTAACGGCTCAAAATGGCACGCGCGGCGCAATTTTCCGTCTTGAATTCGAGTTAAAAGATAACAAGTTTGTTCGGAAAAGCGAAAAACTTAAATAGAGCGAAAAACGACAAAATCAAAATCGAATCTTTCCGCCTCGCCGATGTATGAAGCTTTCCGCGTTCCATTTCGGGTTAACGCGTTTTTTGCACGGCAAAAACAGTTTGCTATTTTCCGTTATTTGAAATTGTCAGGCGGCTTTTATTTGAAGCCGTCGCAATTAAAGCGGGCGAATTTATTTTCAGCCAAAAGAAAATTTTGACAGCAACTTATTACGAACAAATTAAAGATGCTTGCGAATCGGCGGGCATCATTTACGGGCGAAAAGTCGCGGGCGATTTTATCGAAAAGACAACCTGAATTTCAGGCTACTTTTTTTAAGTTCAAAATTTGTTGTTGAGGAAGATTGTCCGTTGGGGAGTTAGACAAGCGACGGCTGCCGAACCACAAGCAAATTGCCGAGAGCAGACAGGAAATCGGACAAACCAGCAGAGCGTAATGCATCATTTGCGGATTGGCGGTGGCGCCGAATCGATCGCTCAAAAATCCGATTAAATTAGAACCGATGAGATAAGCTGCGATGTTGACCGAGAAGAAATAAATCGCTATCGCCAAACCGCGCAAATTCACGCCCGCAATTTCCGTCGCGTCTGCCGCCGCCGCGCCGAGCCACGCCAGAGCCGCGAACAGAAGAAGGAAATTAGCGAGCAAAATCAAATAAACATCATTCGTAAATATCAAGAGAAGCCAACACGGAACGGAAAAGAGCGAAAATAATCGGCGAAAACGCCGCCGAAAAGCGTCGCCGGAATACCCGCGCACAAAGTCAAAATCCCGCCCCAGAATCCGATGGTCGGCAAATCAAATTTGTGCAGCCGCGAATAAAACGTCGCGCCCCAAATCGAAAGATTATTCGTTGCCAAACCGAGCAGAGCGTAACCCAAACACAGCAAGACGAAGGGTTTATTCGATATGAGTACGCGCCAATCCATGTTCGACCGATTCTCCGTATCAAGCGCGGAAACATTTGTTTGGCGCGCCGGTTCGCGCAAAAAGAAAACCAACACGGCAAACAAAATGCCCGGAAAACCGACAATCACAAACGCCGTGCGCCAGCCGTACTGACTCAAACTGCCGCCGAGCAGCGCGGCAAGTCCCGCGCCGATGGCAATGCCCATCGAATAAATGCACCGGCTAACTCTTCGATACCCATTTTGACCTTCTCTTCA
>JALZOH010000138.1:3139-6478 GCA_030857305.1 Acidobacteriota bacterium | reverse complement strand
CTTTTTCGCCGGCAATTTTGAGCGTTTCCGTCAAAAATATTTTCAAAGCTGACAAAATCGCTGACCGAATCCGCGCAAAACTCGGCGAAAATTTTAAAGTGATTGATTGGCAGGAAGCGAATCAACCGCTTTTTGCCGCGCTCAGCCTAGAAAAGCGGGTTGGGCTGGCAATCTTTGCGCTGATAATTTTTATCGCCGCCCTGAATATCACAACGACGCTTGCCTTGCTCGTCAATGAACGAAAATTCGACATTGCGATTCTCAGAACATGCGGCGTGAAAACACGAAGTCTGATTCTGATTTTTTTGCTTGAAGGCTTGTTCCTCGGGTTTTCGGGAACATTTTTCGGTGTTATTTTAGGTCTTCTCGGATGTTTCCTGGGCAATTACTTTAAAATTATAAGCCTTTCGGCAGAAGTTTATTCACTTAACTACATTCCATTTCACCCGGATACGACTAATGTTTTGTTAATTATTTCGATTACCTATGTTTTGTGTCTGGCGGCGGCGGCTTATCCGGCTTTGAGAGCAAGCCGGGTAAAACCTTTAGAAAATCTGAGAAGGCAATAAAAACAGGCTCCATATTTGCTCAAAAAGGAACACTTTGGACGTTGATTTTATCTGTAATAATTTGTGTCAATCTCCACGAATCTATGTTTAACCGTCTTCTATTTTAATTAAATTCTTTTCGATTACTATGTGCTTTGTTACTACCATTTAGGCAAGATTGAAAAATTTAGCCTTGAAAATTTCGGTATTTAAGTTCAGACTTTATTTGTCAACAGTCTAAGCTACGAAAGGTAACAGCAATTAATTTATGTTTGAACGCTATACAAAGAAGGCGCGGCAGGTGATATTTTTTGCCCGTTACGAAGCATTGCAGTACGGTTCTCAGGTAATCGCGCCGGAACACATTCTTCTCGGTTTAATGCGCGAGGATAAAAACATCTTCGCTAAATTCTTCAGTTTTCGTAATAATTTAACAGTTGAAATCGTTCGCCGCGAGATTGAAGAAAGAATTGTTCTGCGCGAACGCATTTCGCAATCTGCCGAACTTAATCTGGCGCCGGAAACCAGGCGCATTCTGGCTTTTGCCAGTGATGAAAGCATTCAACTGAAAAATCGCCATATCGAACCTGAACACTTACTTCTCGGACTAGTTCGTGAAGCACGATCGGATGCGGCAGAAATTCTATCTCTATACGGGTTACAAATTCATCGGGTACGCGAAGAGATTGCCAGGCAAAACGGCTCTCCAAATTTTCACGCCGCGGGCAAAGAAAAATCAGACACCCCGTATCTTCAGGAATTTACGAGAGATTTAACTTCTGAGGCTGCTGTCGGCAAACTTGACCCGCTCATCGGACGCGAATCTGAAATTGAAAGAGTGGTTGAAATTCTTTGTCGCCGCACAAAAAACAATCCGGTTTTAATCGGTGAATCGGGTGTCGGCAAAACGGCGATTATCGAAGGCTTGGCGCAAAAAGTACTGGAACGGCGAGTTCCTTCGTTTCTCGAAAACAAACGGATTTTGTCGCTCGATTTGTCTTTGATTGTCGCGGGAACAAAATATCGCGGACAGTTTGAAGAACGCTTAAAGCAGATTATGCGCGAGCTCAGGGAAAACGACCAGTTCATTATTTTTATTGACGAACTGCACACGCTCGTCGGCGCGGGTTCGGCGGAGGGAACGCTCGACGCCGCAAATATCTTAAAACCGGCTCTTTCGCGCGGCGAAATTCAATGTATCGGCGCGACGACTCCGGGTGAGTTTCGCAAATCAATCGAACGAGACCGCTCGCTCGAACGCCGTTTTCAGGCGGTTAAAGTTGTGCCGCCAACCGAAGAAGAAGCCCTGCAAATTGTTCAGGGACTCGCCGAAAAATACGAAGCCTTTCATCAAATTCGTTATTCAAAAGAAGCGCTTGAAGCAGCTGTTTACCAAACCAGTCGTTACATTCCCGACCGGTTTTTGCCCGATAAAGCGATTGACGTTTTAGACGAAGCAGGCGCGCGCGCCAAACTCCGCTCTCAGCAGGAAGCAAAATCCGAACCTTCCTGGAAGGAAACGATTGAAAGTTGGAAACAATCTACTGATGAAGAGCATTTGCTCGCTTTCGAACTAAAAACTTTGGAAAATTCGCTGGTTGCGGTCGAAGTTTCAAAAGATGACGTTGAAGAAGTCGTAGCGCGCTGGACGGGAATTCCGGTCGCTTCGATCAAACAGGAAGAAGCGCAGAAACTTCTCAATATAGAAAAGGAGTTGCACCGCCGCATAATCTCGCAGCGTCCCGCAATTTCCGCGCTGGCTCGCGCCATTCGCCGTTCGCGTGCAGGACTCAAGAATCCAAATAAACCGGTCGGCTCATTTTTGTTTTTGGGTCCGACCGGCGTCGGCAAAACTGAAGTCGCTCGCACTTTAGCCGAATTTCTTTTCGGTTCCGAACGCTCGCTCATCCGCTTTGATATGTCGGAGTTTATGGAAAAACACACGGCGGCGAAATTTATCGGTTCACCGCCCGGATACGTCGGACACGAAGAAGGCGGGCAATTAACGGAAAAGTTGCGCCGCGCACCGTATTCGCTTGTTCTTTTTGACGAGATCGAAAAAGCGCACCCAGATCTTTTCAACATTTTGCTGCAAGTTTTTGAAGACGGCGTATTAACCGATTCGCAAGGCAACACGATTGATTGCAAAAATGCAATTTTTATAATGACTTCCAATATCGGTGCACGCTTTATTCAAAAACGTGCCACGCTCGGTTTTCAAACCGGAGCGGATGCTTCGCGTCAAAAAATGGAAGAACAGGTAATGAGCGAAGTCAAGAAAACTTTTGCACCCGAATTTGTTAATCGTCTGGACGAGATTATTATTTTTGATGAATTGCTCGACGCTGATTTGATGCAGATTATAGATTTGCAAATCGGCAAGCTCAATGAAATTTTGGAAAAGCGCGCCTTGCAGATTCGTCTTACGGAAGAAGCCAAACAGTGGCTCATCAAAAAGACTTGCGCTGACCGAAGTTACGGCGCGCGTCCGCTTAAACGCGCACTGCAGAAATATGTCGAAGACGAGCTTTCCGAAGCATTAATTCAAGGCGATTTGAGCGAAGAAAATTTGGTTGAAGTCTTTTGCGAAAATGATAAATTGATATTTCGCCCGGTTCGGCTAGAAGAAATGGAAAAAGTATTCATTTTGTAGGGGCACGCCGAAGTGCCTGCCCAAAGCGACGGATGTGGCTAAAAGGTAGAAGTAGAATTGATTTCTAATCAACGATAATTTTCGCTGCGCTCATTGGGCAGGCACAAGACCTGCCCCTACATTTATATTACGGATTTG
>JALZOH010000138.1:0-3129 GCA_030857305.1 Acidobacteriota bacterium | reverse complement strand
GCAGAAATATGTCGAAGACGAGCTTTCCGAAGCATTAATTCAAGGCGATTTGAGCGAAGAAAATTTGGTTGAAGTCTTTTGCGAAGATGATAAATTAACATTCCGCCCGATTCGACTGGAGGAAATGGAAAAGGCGTTAATTTTGTAGGGGCAGGTCTTGTACCTGCCCACAGCGACGAATGTCGCTAAAAAGTATAATTATAGTTGAATTTTAATCAATGGTAATTTTCGCTGCGCTCATTGGGCAGGCACAAGACCTGCCCCTACATTTATATTACGGATTTGTTTCTTCCTCTGTTTTCGTGCCGCATTCGGGACAGAACTTTGCGCCTAGAGCGAGTTCAGCTTGGCAATTCGCGCATTTGGCTTTTTCCTGCGACGAGCCGCATTCCGAACAGAATTTCGCGCCTTCGCGCAGTTCCGCTCCGCATTTCAAGCAGGGAACTTTTTGAACTTCCATTGTAGCGCCGCAGTCGCCGCAGAATTTTGTACCTGCCGCATTTTGTTTGCCGCAGCTTGGACACGCAACGGTTTGCGCGGATTGTCCGCCGCCCTGAGCGTTTTGTCCGCCTTGCTGACCGAGGTTGCCGAAGGCGTTTGCCATTTGTCCCCCGACCGCAAAACCCGCGCCTAAACCTGCGCCTAAACCTGCCCCACCGCCTTCGTTTTGTGCCGCGTCGCGCAGCGCGTCCGCCGCTTGAAACTGCATATATTTACCGGCATCGCCGAGCGCGCCCATCGAACTTCGCTTGTCGAGCGCTTTTTCGACTTCTTCCGGCAGAGAAATATTTTCAACGTAAAATTTTGTCACTTCCAAGCCGTAAGCTTTGAAATCTTCGTTGATTTTTCCGCGAATCTGCTCACCGATTTCCTTATACTGCGCGGCTAAATCGAGCGCGGCGATTTTCATTTCGCCGATGGCGTCGGAAAATTCAGAAACGATAGCGCGTTTGAGCTGTGAATCAATATCTTCGGTTTGAAAATGCGCGTTTGTTCCGGCAACTTCTTTGATAAACTCGCGCGGGTCGGCAACGCGCATCGAATATGCGCCGAAAGCGCGCAGGCGGACAATACCGAAATCGTTGTCGCGCAGCATAATCGGGTTTGCCGTTCCCCATTTCATATCCGTAAATTGTTTTGTGTTGACGAAATAAACTTCCGATTTAAAAGGAGAATTAAAACCGTATTTCCACGCGCCGAGCTTCGACAAAATCGGCGTATTGCCGCCGTCAATCGTATATTTTCCGGGTCCGAAAACGTCTGCAACTTGTCCTTCAAAAACGAAAACCGCTGTTTGCGATTCACGGACAATCAATTGCGCGCCGTTTTTTATCTCCTGCCCGGCGACCGGAAAACGATAAAGTATCGTATCTTTTGAATCGTCGAGCCATTCGATAACTTCGATAAATTGATTTAACGCCGCTTCTTTTACTTTGTCGAAAATACTCATTGCTAGTTTCTCCTCTCTTGAATTTTCCTCATTTCTTTAACGAAAACTATCGCATAAAGTTTCGGTAAAGAAAAGTTTTCAACTGTTGGCGGTGAGCATTCGATGTTTGTTTTTATCAGGCGACTTAAAAATTACAATGAGCAGAAGCATAAAAAATCCGCCTGCCGCATCAAGCCAAACGTCGTAAATCGAACCAGTGCGCGCTGGATTCAGACTTTGGTTGTATTCATCCACTAAAGACATCAAAACGACTAAGAAAATTGAAAAAACAAACCAAAGCTTTCGTAAAATATTAACCGAAGAACTCGAAAAAGCCCGCGCCGCAAAAAAAGCCAAGCCCGCGTATTCAGCAAAGTGCGCGAATTTACGAATATAATTATGGTAAATTAATAAAACTTCTTCGGGGGAATTTGGAAAAAGAAATTCGAGTAAAGGACGAATAAAGAGACCAGTACTCGACATTGCGCCAAGTCTGGTTGAAAGAAATAAAATTAGTCCGATCCACAAAAAAAGCGGCGCGTAACGAATAATTCGCCCGCGCCATTTAAGTGGTAAATTAAATTTAACCATCTTTATATTTGCTGCATCATTTTACGTAATTCGTAATTCATAGTTCGTAACTAATTACTGAGCCGCTGCTGCGCCGGAGACGACTTCAATAATTTCTTTGGTAATCGCCGCTTGACGAATGCGGTTCATGTTCAAAGTCAAAGTATCAATCAATTCGCCGGCGTTTTTTGACGCGCTGTCCATTGCCGTCATTCGCGCGCCCTGTTCGGAAGCGACTGATTCGAGCATTGCGCGATAAACTTGTGTTTCGACCTGTTTCGGCAATAATCTGCCGAAAATTTCCGCCGCCGGCTGCTCGTAAATATATTCGGCATGCGCGGCGTTTTGCGTTTCGGTTTCGTCCAATTGCGTGCGCGGAATCGGTAAAAGCTGTTCAGCCTTGATTTCCTGTGAAAGAACGGTTTTAAATTCGGTGAAAACGAGAAAAACTTTATCAATGCTTTCATCTTCAACAAAAATTTGTGTAATTCGCCCGGCAATTTCCACCGCGTCCGAATGAACAACTTGCCCGGAGCCGGTCAAACCGACATATTCTTCAGCTAAAACCATCTGCCGCCGCTTGAAAAAATCGCGCCCCTTTCTTCCAACCGGAATCATCTCGGCTGATTTTCCGGCGTTCGCCTTCAAAAAGTTTTGTGTGGTTTTCATCAAGTTCGTATTAAAGCCGCCGCATAAACCTTTATCCGCACTGACCAAAACTATCAAATATTTTTCGTCACCACGTTCTGTCAGGAGCGGAGACGCGAAATCGTCGCCGACATTCGCGCTCAAATTGCCGAGCACTTGCGACATTTTCTGGGCAAATGGACGCGCCGCCGTTACGCGGTCGGTGGCACGTTTGAGCTTTGCCGCCGCGACCATCTTCATCGCTTTTGTAATCTGCTGTGTGTTTTTGACCGACTTAATACGTCGGCGCATATCTAAAAGACTTGCCATAAATTTTTATAAATTTCAGGTTAAGGTTTAATAAAATGAATCATCGGGTCGCGCGGAAGAAGTCCGATGTCCGGCTCAATAACTTTATAGCCGATTTTCTCCAACATTTCGCAAGTCCGCTCGACTCCCGCATCGTGCCAGTGACCTTTGTTTTCCTCAAACTCTCTCAAATG
>JALZOH010000137.1 GCA_030857305.1 Acidobacteriota bacterium | reverse complement strand
AGCAGAAAATCGGCTTCTGATTGACTAAAAGACGGATAAAGTTTTTCATAAAGTGTCGGCGTATCTGACGGGATGGAAAATAATCCAATGAACAAAGCTACCGAAAAAACAAAAATCGAAACTAATTTACGCATAATTTCTTCTACCTCACAAATGAATCTCTGAGTTGTAAGGTTACACTTCAAAAACATAAATTAGTTTCAACTTATTAAACTCTTCTCAAACTTAAACGCTCATTTTAATTTGAAATCTCAACACGAAATTAATTTTGTCAACGCTTCAAAATTTTCATTTTCATCAAAAATCGCGCGAATCGGGATTTTGAAATCGGGCAAAACAACGCTTTCAATCGCTCCGTCTTTTGCCTTTAACAAAAGTTCATATTCTTCATTTTGCAAAAAATACTGTTCAACACATTGTCTTTCCGCGTCAACGATCCAGTATTCCGAAACGCCGTGCGCCGCGTAATCCTGAAATTTGGTTTCGCGGTCATTTTTTGCCGTCGAGTTCGACAAAACTTCGACGACAAAATCAGGCGCGGGAAATTTCATCTGCTTCGCCGTAAACTCTTTTGCTTTCTCATTTCCGAAAAAACAAACGTCCGGCTCGTAATCGTTGCGCGTCAGCGAAATCATTATTTTTTCAATGCCGACAAAACCGAGTTTATGTTTTATAACAAAGGCATTGAGCAATCCGCACAATAACTTTGTTGCGCTGTTGTGCTGCAATTTGACGGGCGAGTGAAAAATGATTTCGCCGTTGATGAATTCCATCTTTTTGTTTTCTTCGACGATTCCGTAAAAATGCCGTCGCTTTTTCTGCTCGTCGGCAAGTCTGGATTTGACTTTATCGACAAGCAGAAACGCATTCGGCATTTCTAAGATATTTTCGGGCGAAACCTGCGTCATTTTTTATTTGTTAAATCAAAAGATTATAAGTACAAAACCGGCAATTCTCGTTTCTAATTTTTATTTTCAAGCGGATTAGCGATGTCGAGTTGTTTGCAAATTCTCACTGCCGTAAAGTCAACTATTTCTCGATGTCGCGGAACTGATGTGCGCATTTTATTTTTTGTATTCTCCCAAATCGAGTGTTCACTACCTTCGCGTAACAAACGGCAACCGTAATATTCCAGATGCCGCAACAAATCACGCCGTTTCATAAAGCTCTTCGGCAACGACACGAATTTTTGTGGAAGCGTTTAGAATTAAGTAAATCGGTTCTTCCAAATCCGATTCTTCATCGCTCAATAAAGAATTCGGCGCGGGCATGGATTCCCCCTTAAGCAAAGTTGTTTCAGCCATATCTACTAACGCGAAGGACAACAAACGTCGGGCTTCCGTTAAATCTTTGCCACACGTCAGCACGCCCGGAAAATCTAAAATCTCGCCGTGAACGCCGTCATCCAAAAATTTATACATTGCCTTATAAGTCAGCATATATTTAAGCCTTTACTGCCACACCTTCGGCTTGCGGCACATGTTTTTCCATTTCCCTGCTCGCCTTTTTCATCTGGCGTTCGAGTTTTTTTATCTGAATCAGATGTTTTGGGTTAAACGGCAAGCTTGGGTAGTACGAATTCGATTCGTGCGTACAGAAACAACCCGACTTGGCTTTCTGGCGGCGCGCCTTCATTTGCGGCGAATTCCAAGCGCCCTGAAAGTTCCAGTCGTAATCGCGCAAATTTCCCGTCGCTTCCAAGTTTTCACAGGATGAAATCGTGCCTTCGTCAAAAATCACCGCGCCCGCCGTGCCTGCATAACAAGTCATCTGTGCTTCGCCGGTTTCTTTAGTTTTGGCAATCAGGTCGTGCATATAAAGGTCAATCGCCGCTTTGAAAAATCCGGCATCGCCGCCGTAATTATTTTTGAGCGCCGCGTTGCGCGTATCGTCAAGAATCATCTGCGAGAGCTCGGCGTAACGATTGTGGTCGAAGTTCAGCTCATTCGGATCGGCTGACGGCGGGCGAATATAGTTGATGTTTACTTTGTCAGGTTTCAAATCATATTTCAGAAAATCGTACCAATCGAAAATTGTGTCTTCGTTTGAACGCATGACGCACGTGCAGGTTTGAACGTCCAAATTCGGAAATTCCTTTTTCATTTCCTTAAGAGTGCGCGCCGTGTGAATCGCTTTGTCCCAACTTCCTTCTTTGCGGCGAATTTTTTCGTGCGCGTCCTTCATTCCGTCGATGCCCAGAGCAATCGTGACATTGAGGTTTGGATTCTCCTGCAAAACGCGCGTCACGTCCGGGAAAATACGCGGATGAATCTGCCCGTTCGACATTATATAAACCGAATCGAGTTTGTTGTTTCGATAAAAAGAGTTGCAAATTTCCGGTAAATCCTTGCGCGTAAACGGCTCGCCCCCGGCAAGAATCAAAACGCCGAGATTGCCGCCGAGAGTTTGAGAAATTTTTTCGATTTCTTCGGTTTTCATTTGCAGCTTTTTACGCGGGCGGTCATCGAGTTCGTCCGTAAAAAAACAATGCGTGCAGCGCATATCGCAAACGCTCGTTACGAGAATGTTCAACAAAATCGGCGCAAACGGTTGACCGATTGCCAGCTTCGCGTATCTTTTTAATAATTCTTTGGTTGTAAAATCCATTTTTTTCCTCGAAAATAAAACTATCTTCTAATTTAGCTTGTCAAACGGGCTTTCTGCAAGTTAGATTTTTTGTGTAAGCCTTTCATAAATCCAATTCTTTTGGATGCTTCAAGGTCGATACGCGTTTGTCAGGGAAAGTATTTTCCAACTTTTGTCTGTTTATGCCTTTGTATACGGCGCAGGCACAATATCGTTTTGATTCGAGGACAACCGACGAAGGGCTGCCGCGAAACTCTGTGCTTTCGATAACGCAAACGTCCGACGGTTATTTGTGGTTCACGACTTTCGGCGGACTCGTCAGATTTGACGGCGTGCATTTTACGGTTTTCGACAAAAGCAACACAAAATGCATTCCACATTCTTTCTAAAAATGAATCCATTTTTGTGACCTTAATCGAATATATTAAGGTTAACCATAAATCAGATTGACAGCCGAGACGGCAAGCTAAAAGCAGTCATATTAATATGACTGCTTTTTGATTTTACAAAAAAATTGCTTATTAAGATGATTTTGATTTACCTGTGGCATATGATTTATCTTTATTAATCCTTTAATCTTTTTTTATCAAGGAGCAGAAAAAATGGCAATCAGAATAGGTGATACCGCGCCGGATTTTACAGCGGAAACCACGATGGGAACAATTAATTTTTATGAATACTTGGGCGACAGTTGGGGCGTTTTATTTTCGCATCCGAAAGACTTTACGCCTGTTTGCACGACCGAATTGGGCGAAACCGCGCGGCTTAAACCGGAATTTGACCGGCGAGATGTGAAAATCATCGGCTTGAGCGTTGACTTGTCCGACGCGCATCATGAATGGGCAAAGGACATTGAAGAAACGCAAGGCACGGCGCTGAACTTCCCCGTCATTGCCGACAACGATAAAAAAGTTGCCGACCTGTACGATATGATTCACCCGAATGCCAGCGACACAATGACCGTGCGCTCGGTATTCGTTATCTCGCCGGACAAAAAAGTTAAATTGATGCTAACCTATCCAGCCAGCGCGGGACGCAATTTCGATGAAGTTCTGCGCGTCATTGATTCATTGCAACTAACAGCAAAATACAGCGTGGCAACGCCGGTCAATTGGAAAAACGGCGAGGATTGCATTATCGTCCCGGCAGTTTCGGACGAGCAGGCGAAAGAAAAATTTCCCGGCGGTTGGAAAACCGTCAAACCGTATCTTCGGATTGTGAAGCAGCCTGGCTAACCGAGCCGCTTAAAGATTATCCGAGATATTATGTAAAACCAATAGCGGAGGCAATTACAACCTCCGCCATTTTAATTTTCACACGACAAGCAATTATTTTTCTTCGGTTCATTTCCCTCACCCGTCCAGTTAAACTAAAATCAAATCAAAACACGGTTCGTGAAAATACAGTTTTAATTTCGATAATACTGTCAAACCTCTATTAATTAACTTGTCAAACAGGCTTTCCGTAAGTTAGATTTCCTGTGCAAACCTTCTATAATTTCCATCTACCCTTTAATGTGTCGGATTTGATATGGGTTTATCAAAGAAACTTTTTTTAGGTTTTTGTCTGTGCTTTCAGTTTATCACGGCACACGCGCAATACCGATTTGACTCGTGGACGACCGACGAGGGCTTGCCGCAAAACTCTGTGTATTCAATCACACAGACGAGCGACGGTTATCTGTGGTTTACGACGCTTGATGGATTGGTGCGGTTTGATGGCGTGAATTTCAAAGTTTTTAACAAAAGCAACTCGCCGAATTTGAACACCAATCGCCTGAAGAATGTTTTAGCTGACGGCAATACGCTCTGGATTGGGACCGAAAACGGCGGATTGATTCGTTATTTAAACGGCGAATTCAAAACTTTTACCGCCGCCGACGGTTTACCGTCAAACGACGTTAATGAAGTTCAAAAGGATGCAGACGGAAGTCTTGTCGTCGTTATGGTGAACGGAATTGCGCGTACCAGAGACCAAGGCGTAAATATAAAGCGGGAGCGAGAAGGCGATGTTAGAGAATACAAAATTTATCACGGCGCTTCAGACACGCGGTGGGAACTTAACAAAAACGGCTTGCAAATTAGCCGAAACGGTTCGAGTGCGAATTACCCGCTACCTTTCGACGCCCGGCGAATTTTCGCCGACCCGTATTTTAACAATTTCAGCTCGATTCCCATGTTTGAAGACAGGCGGGGAACGTTGTGGTTTGCCGCCGCGGGCAATTTGTACCGATTTCAAAACGGCGAATTTACGGCGTTTACGGTGGAAAACGGGATACCGAACAGTCGCGTGCGGACAATCGCCGAGGACGCGGCGGGCGACATCTGGTTCGGCACAGAAAAGGATGGCGCGTGCCGGCTTGCCGCAAATCGTGTCGTCTGCTTCGGCGTCGCCGATGGTCTTTCGAGTAACCACGTGATGAACATTTTTCTCGACCGCGAAAACTCCGTTTGGATTGGGACAAACAACGCCGGACTCAACCGTGTCTCCAAACAAATCGTCACTCCGCTTTCAGTCGCCGACGGCTTGCTCGATAAAAATGTTTACCCGATTCTGCAAACTCGGACGGGCGATGTTTGGATCGGAACGACCAGCGCCCTTTCGCTGTTTCAAAACGGAAAAATCACGAACTACACTGACCGCGAAGGTCTGCTTTACCCAAGTGTGCAAACGCTTTTTGAAGACCGCGACGGGCGATTGTGGATCGCGAGCGCGGGCAACATGAGGCACCTGGAAAACGGAAAATTTGTTGATTTCAACAGCACACTCGGATTGCCTCCGGTTGATGTTGAATTTTGGGACGTTCATCAAACCCGCGACGGCGCGATGTGGTTTGCGACTAATCGCGGTTTATACAAATACGAAAACGGCAGGGCTACAAAATTTACAACTGAAAACGGTTTGCCCGACGATGATATTAAAGCGATTCTTGAAACGAGCGGCGGAACGCTCTGGGTTGCGACTTACGGCGGCATAGCTCAATTAAAAGGCGATGGTTTCGTGCCGTTTACAGAAAAAAACGGTTTGGCGGGAAATTTCGTCCGCTCTATTTACGAGGACGCAGACGGCTTGCTTTGGTTCGGCACTTATGACAGCGGTTTATCGCTTTTTCGCAACGGCACCTTTACAAATTTTAATGTTGATAACGGTCTTTTCAGCGACGGCGTTTTCCAGATTCTCACTGACGCGCGGGGGAATTTCTGGATGTCGAGCAATCAGGGCATTTATCGCGTTAATCGTCAGCAATTGATTGATTTTGCGGATGGAAAAATCTCGTCTGTCGTTTCCACCGCGTTCGGTAAATCCGACGGGATGCTCAACACCGAATGCAACGGCGGGCGACAACCGGCGGGAATTCGCGCGGCGGACGGGCGGCTTTGGTTTCCGACGCAGGACGGCGTGGCGATTGTTGACCCGGAAGCCATCACTTCTAATCCGCTGCCGCCGCCGGTCGTAATTGAATCGGTCAAAATTGACAACATTTTGTCAGAACCGTCTGTGGCAGCGGACGGGTTTTCTAAACTTACAATTCAGCCGAATCAGAACAATCTCGGCATTCAATACACGGGCTTGAGTTTTATTAAGCCCGAACAAATACAGTTTCGCTACCGGCTCGAAGGTTTGGACAAAGATTGGACAAACGCGGGGACACGACGCGAAGTTTATTACCCGTATTTGCCGCCCGGAAATTATACTTTTCGCGTGATTGCCGCCAACAGTGATAATGTGTGGAACGAACAGGGCGCGAGCGTTGAAATCGTCGTTCTGCCGCCGTTTTACCGAACCGGGTGGTTCGTCGGTTTAGCGATTTCAGGTTTGGCGTTAATCGGATTTGTGCTTTACCGGCGGCGCGTTTCCGAATTCAAGCGTAAACAAGCCGCGCAGGAAGAATTT
>JALZOH010000136.1 GCA_030857305.1 Acidobacteriota bacterium | reverse complement strand
TTTCGGGCGCGTTTCGTGAAGATTTGTTTCTGAAAGCGTTTGAAAAAGCGGGATTTTACGGAATAGAAATCGTGGGGCGCGACGCGAAACCGTGGCGCGTTGTCGAAGGAATCGAATTTCGATCAGTGACGGTTACAGCTTACAAAGGCAAACAGGGAGCGTGTCTTGAACAAAATCAAGCCGTGATTTACAAAGGTCCCTGGAAAAAAGTGTTTGACGACGACGGGCATGTTTTGGAGCGCGGCGAGCGGATGGCGGTCTGCGACAAGACCTTTCAGATTTACAGTAAGGAGCCTTATCAACAAGACATTATCGCCGTCGAGCCAATTGAAAATATTTCATTGGATGCGGCAAAAGAATTCGATTGCCGCCGAACGGCAAAACGTCATCCGCGAGAAACAAAAGGTCTGGAATACAATTTGACGGATTTATCCGGCGAAATGTGCGGCGAAGGCGGTGATTGCTGCTAGAAAATGTCATTTCTGCTTTTTTTAACAGTTTTGTTTCTCGCTTATTCAAACGGCGCGAATGATAATTTCAAGGGCGTCGCGTCCGTTTACGGAAGCAAAACGGCAGGGTACAAAACCGCGCTTCTGTGGGCGACAATGACGACTCTGCTCGGTTCGGTTTGCTCGTTTTTTCTGGCAAACGGACTGCTCGAAAAATTTTCGGGCAAAGGAATCGTGCCGAATGAATTGGCGAGCGCGGAGCATTTTTTGTTTGCGGTTGCGATGGGCGCGGGATTGACGGTCATTATCGCTACTTTGACGGGCTTTCCGATTTCGACGACGCACGGTTTGACGGGCGCAATTTTCGGCGCAGGTTTTGTCGCCGTCGGCGGAGAGGTAAATTTTACCGCTTTGCAGACGAGTTTTCTGCTGCCGCTTCTGGTCAGTCCGTTTTTAGCGATTTTACTCGCTTCGGCAATTTACGGCGTCGCGCATTTTTTGAGAAAGCGGACGGAAATCACAAAAGAAACCTGTATTTGCGTCGGAAATGAATTCGTACCCGTGACAATCGGCGGCGGCTCGACGGCATTTCAGGCAAATGATATTAATTTAACGGTTTCTGTTGATAAAACGGCAAACTGCGTTGAAAGATACGACGGAAATTTTCTGGGATTTTCGTTTCAGAAATCAATTGATTACGCGCATTTTCTAAGCGCGGGCACGGTCAGCTTTGCCCGCGGTTTGAACGACACGCCGAAAATCGCGGCACTGCTTTTGGCGGCGCAGGCGGTTAATTTGCAATTCGGCTGGGTTTTGGTCGGTTTGGCAATGGCTGTGGGCGGTTTACTTAACTCACGGAAAGTCGCGGAAAAAATGAGCAACGATATTACCGCAATGAATTCGGGACAGGCGTTTTCGGCAAATTTGGGAACGGGATTTCTGGTTATTTTCGCCACCTCACTCGGCGTTCCGGTTTCGACGACGCACGTTTCGGTCGGTTCGCTTTTCGGCATCGGATTAATTACCAAACAAGCTAATTTGAGCGTCGTTTCGAGTATTCTGCTTTCGTGGGTGATAACCTTGCCGTGCGCATCGATCATCGCCGGTTCTACTTTTTGGATAATAAATCAATTATAGAAACTTTCGCTTTTAATTAAAAATAAATTAGCCATTAAATTGGCGACTCTTTGTAAATGCAAACAGCAGTTCAAATAACCCGAAGCGGAAATCCCGCTTTACCCCATTCGACGGTAAGTTTCGATGAAAAAATCGGCGGAGCGGAATTACGCTCTCACGCCGTTGATACGCTTCAGGTCAACGTCGGAAAAATCTGTAATCAGGCGTGCAAGCATTGCCACGTTGACGCTTCGCCTGTCAGAACGGAAATTATGAGGCGCGACGTGATTGACGCTTGTTTAAGAGTTTTACGCGCATACCGGATTCCGACGCTCGACATCACGGGCGGCGCGCCGGAAATGATACCCGATTTTCGATATTTTGTAACCGAGGCGCGAAAGTTAAACACAAAAGTCATCATCCGTCATAATCTAACCGTCATGTTTGAGGAAGGGATGAGAGATTTGCCCGAATTTTTCGCGGAAAACGAAACGGAGATCGTCTGCAGCTTGCCTTATTTTTTGCAAACGCAGACGGATGCTCAAAGAGGAAAGGGTGTTTTCGATAAATCGATCGAAGCCTTGAAAAGATTGAACGCCGCGGGTTACGGCGCTGGCGGAAATCTTGTTTTGAATCTCGTTTATAATCCGGTCGGCGCATATTTGCCGCCCGCGCAAGCGGCGCTCGAAGCCGATTTCCGGCGCGAACTAAAAGAGCGATACGATATTTCTTTCAACAATCTTTTCACGATCACGAACATGCCGATCGCGCGATATCTGGATTGGCTGCGGCGTTCGGGCAACGAAACGAGTTATATGCAAAAGCTCGTCAACGCTTTTAACCCCGCTGCTATTTCAGGTTTGATGTGCCGTAATTTGATCAGCGTTGACTGGCAGGGAAGACTTTATGATTGCGATTTTAATCAGATGCTCGAACTCGGCTTAGAAAACGATCTGCCAAAAACGATTTTCGATTTCGATTTGGAGAAGCTGAAAAATCGGCAAATTGTGACGGCAAATCACTGTTTCGGATGCACCGCCGGCGCGGGTTCTTCGTGCGGCGGAACGGTTGCCTAAACAGCCGACGCTCGTAATTTCAAATCACTTACCGACTATTTCGCGCACGCGGCAAATTAAGGTTTTGTTAGCTGCTGAGCGCGTGCCTGATCTGGTCTGCGCCCGGCTTTGATTCAGTTTTTTGCAGTTCTCGCGCGTTTATCAAACCGACAAACGCCCCTGCGACTGCTCCGCCGATCACTCCCCAAACTCCCAGTCTGTGAAAGTAAAACGTAACTCCGGCGAAAAACAGGAACGCCAGCGCGCCGCCGACCGTTCCGAGAAGCACAAAAAGCGCGTATTTTCGCCAAATAAAAGGCTTCTTCTCTTCGGATGCAAACGGCAGAATTAGTTTGAATTTATCGTAATCCCAGCAGATCAGATACAAATTTGCCAGAAACATCAAAGACGTAATCATCCAGGTCGCTTGAAAATCAACCGAGATCGTGATCAGCATAATGTTCAAGACAATCGGAAAAAAAACCGCCGCGCCGAGCGTCGCCGTGCGCGGCGCGAGCAGCAGCATCGCGGCTAATACCTGGCAAAAACCGACAAAACGATACCAGCCGCCCGTTTGGTAAAACGACTCGAAAAAATATCCCGCCGGATAATCGGTCGAAAGCTGCGTAAAGCGATAGCCCAGAAGTTTGGTCATTCCCGACGGAATAAAAGAAACAGCCAGGATTATTCGATTAAAG
Organism: Acidobacteriota bacterium; assembly: GCA_030857305.1. GTDB lineage: Bacteria > Acidobacteriota > Blastocatellia > Pyrinomonadales > Pyrinomonadaceae. The sequence goes on along the minus strand of JALZOH010000136.1, from coordinate 3,166 downwards.
ACGGCAAAATACTGCAGCAATCTGATTTTTCGAGCCTTGGCGTGTAATGAATCAAGATGATTTTCGATAGTCATACAGCGAAATAAGCGTGAAAACATTTCAGTTTATTTTTTCAGCGGTCAGTCTCCTCACCGCCAAAAACGCAGATAACGCTTAAACCATTTCTGCACGAACGGCGATTTCAAATTGTCGAGCGTCGCTTCGGTGCCGACGGCTTGCGTGATTTTCGCCAGTGTCGGATAAACGCGGATGATTTTGTTTAGTTCGGTGATTTTCAGATTTTCCTTCATTGCCCAGACGAATTCGTGAATGAGTTCCCCGGCGTGTTCGCCGACAAGTGTCGCGCCGACGATTCTTCCTTTTCGAGTGACGATTTTCGCAAAACCTTCCGTCGCGCCGCTCGTTTGGGCGCGGTCGTTTTCGGTGAAATTTACCTGATAAATTTTGACGCTTTCAGCGCCGAATTTTTCGCGCGCTTCCTGTTCGGTCATTCCCACTCTGGCGACCTCCGGCTCGGTGAAAGTCGTCCACGGCACGACGCGGAAATCGGTTTTCTTTTTAAAGGGGAACGGCACGAAGGCGTTTTGTATGACGATCTGCGCTTCGTAATCCGCCATATGCGTAAATTGAAAATGCCCGGTCACGTCGCCCGCCGCGAAAATGTGTTTACGGGAAGTTTGCAGGTAATCGTTGGTTTTGATTTGTTTTTTATCGAATTCTACACCGGCTTTTTCGAGATCTAACCCGTCCAGATTTGGCTGCCGACCGACCGCCGCTAAAATCTCGTCCGCTTCGATTTCGAAAGTTCTGCCGTCGGCTTCGCAGGTGACGATTTTTTCGCCTTTTTCGTTTTTACGAACCTTGACGGCTTTGGTGTTTGTCAGAATTTCCAGACCTTCCTCTTCAAGAAGTTTTTCCACAAGGGCGGAAACTTCCTCATCTTCTTTAATGAGAATGCGCTTCGCCATTTCAACGATCGTAACTTTGCTTCCAAAACGCGAAAACGCTTGTCCGAGCTCCATTCCGATGGCTCCTGCGCCCAGAACAATCAATCTTTCCGGCAATTGCTTGAGGTGAAAAACTTCTTCGTTAGTGATAAATCCGGTTTCGTGAAGCCCTTCAATCGGCGGCGTGAAGGGGCGCGAGCCCGTCGAGATACAGAATCTTTTCGCCCGCATGACGCGCTTTTCGCCGGAATTTTTCAGCTCGACTTCCATTTCATTGGAATTTAAGAACTTCGGCGTCCCGAAAACAACTTCCACGCCCATTTTCTCAAAAACTTCGGGCGCGTCGTGGCGTTCGATAATTTCGATGACCGATTGAACGCGGTTGGTAATGGAAGCGAACGAATCGCCGAGAAATTTCGGCTCTAATTTTTGGAAACCGTATTTTTCAGCTTCCTTTGCCTGATGCGCGAAACGCGCCGATTTGATCAAAGTTTTCGACGGCACGCAGCCCGTGTAAAGACAATCGCCGCCAAGTAAATTCTTTTCTATCAGGGCAACGCGCGCACCAAGCAGTGCCGAACCGCCCGCCGCGACCAAACCGGCAGAACCGCCGCCGATAACGATCAAATCATAAATTTCCGACATTTCTTCAAATTTTCTCCAGTACTGAAATGAGCAGCCGCTTCAGCTTATTTCTTCTTTTATTTCATTTGCTTCGCCAATCTGTTTTCGCACCTTTTTAATGGTCGAATACGCGCCGATAACTATTAGTAAAACAACCACACCGTACACCCACCATGGCACATTCTTTCCGGCAAATATCAGGTAGATATAAGCGGAAATAAAGAAAAACATTGCCGAAAGAGCCGGTAGAACAACGGATTTTCCTTGGCGGTAATTTCTGATCAGCCAGCCGATTGAAAACGAAAAAAAAGGAATCGCTCCGACATAAATCGCCCCGAAAATAAAAGGATTTACGCCGTATTCGGTTCCGAGGCTCAAAAACCAGTTTTGTATCGCATCCCAGCTCATACCTTAGTGATGTCCGAAATTTCGTTTTTTATTCCGATTCGTGAATAAAATTTCTACAGTTCATTCTCTAATAATGGTAAAAATCCCGGATAGAAGAAGGAAGTGCTGTAAAACATTACTTCAATACAGTTGATATATGAACCGTGCTTTCCAGGGTTTTATGAACAGGGCATTTGTCGGCAATTTCCAGAAGCCTCGATTTTTGCGCCGGGTCCAGTTCTCCGATGAGTTCGATTTCGCGCGAAAAATGATCTATTTTGCCCTCTCCTGCCGCCGTGCAACTCAAACAATCTTCGAAGTGAGTTTTTTCATGCGTGATGTGAACAAGGACTTCGAGCAAATCCCAACCTTTGCGATCGGCATAAATCCTTAAGGTCATCGCGGTGCAGGCGGCAAGTCCCGCGGCGACCAGAGCGTAAGGTGAAGGTCCGAAATCGTTGCCGCCGAAGCTTTCCGGCTCGTCGGCGGTCAAATAATGCCGTCCGGCTTTGATGCGCGTCGTAAATTTATCCTCATTTCCCAGATAAGCGGCGATTTGTTTTGAAGTATCAACTTCCTTTTCCTGCGGTTTATCCAGATAACGCGACGCCCATGCGGCGATGGCGTCGCCCGCGTATTTCGCATCTTCCTTTTTCGAGAGCAAGTGATCGGCGCCGTCGAGCGAAATAAAACTCTTCGGATGACGCGCCGCCTCGTAAAGCAGGGCGGCATTATCGATCGCGACTATCCGGTCCTGCGGCGAATGCATGAACAAAAATGCTTTTCGCATTTGGCGAACAACGTCGCGCAAATCGTGTTTTTCGAGGTCTTCAATGAACTGCCGCTTGATTGTAAATGGTCGCCCGCCGATTGAAACCCGTGCTTCGTCATTAGCGACGATCTCCGGCATTTCATTTTCAAGCAGATGCCGCACGTGTGCCGGTGCGGAGGGAGCGCCGATGGTAACCACCGCTTTGACTTCCTCCAAACGGCTTGCCGCCAGAATCGCCGCCGCGCCGCCGAGCGAATGACCGACAATCAGTCCCGGAGACTCGTAATTCGTTCTTAAAAACTCAGCCGCACAAACCAGATCGTCAACCGAGCTTGAAAAATTCGTGTCCGCAAACTCGCCCTCGCTCTCGCCCAAGCCCGTAAAATCGAAACTCAGCACGCCGAAGCCTTCCGCCGCGAGCGCCAAGCTGATATAC
>JALZOH010000135.1 GCA_030857305.1 Acidobacteriota bacterium | reverse complement strand
TCGAAACTACGGCATCGGCGGCGACGGCATCGCTGTTTTAGAAAAGCTGGAAAATGAAACGGCAGATCATTTGTGCCGCATCCTCAACCCCGACGGAAGCGAAGCCGGATTTTCCGGCAACGGAACACGCTGCGCGGTCGCATATCTTTACTATAAAAATCTTTTTGCGGGCGAAAATCTCAAACTCAAAACGCGAAGCGGAATCAAAAATTATCAATTTCTTGAACGTCAAGAAAATGCGTTTTGGTTCTGCGCCGAACTCGGCAAACCGAAATTTGATTTGCCGGATACGCTTCTATTTAATGCAATTTTAGAGGGAAAAGATAAAATTCAAGGAACATCCTCATTTTCACTTTTGCTGCCCGGAGCTGGAATAGTCATTGGTTTTTTCTTTGTTGATGTCGGCAATCCGGTGGCTTGTATTTTTGTCGAGGATTTCAACTCGCTTGATTGGCGCGACATTGGACGAGAAATTGAGCAGTCAGAAGAAGTATTTCCCGAAAGGACGAACGTCGTTTTTATCAAGGTAATTGATAAAGAAAACATCGAAATTCGTATTTGGGAACGCGGCGCGGGTGAAACTTCTTCGTCGGGAACTTGTTCGATTGCGGCGGCGGTTGCTTCCGCTTTGACCGAAAAAACCGAAAGAAAAGTTTCGGTTCGAGCCGAAGGCGGCACCACCGAAGCCATCTGGCGTGAAGATGATGAAATGCTGATTACAGGTCGCGCTGATTTATCTTTTTGCGGCGAATGGTTTGAGAAAATTTAGTTTTTGACCGTTTTATTTATTTGGTGGATGCGCTTTAGAAATTCTTTGGTTTTTTTAGGATTTTGAAAAACAAAAACCTTTACTTCACTGCCGGAAACTTCCTGCAGAAGTAGCGGATAATCACGTCGACGGCGGTGGAAGGTGGTCAAAACCCACAGCAGAATCGAATCTTTGCTCAAAAACGCTTTCTTAAAGGTTTCGCGGTTTTGTGAATAAAGAGTTTCCCGCGTGAAAATGCGGCGCGTTGTGCGATGAATGGCTCGATACGCAACTAGCGGAAAAGAATAGTTAAGCCAAATGATCGCGGTCGCGCGTGTCCAAACAATGTCCCGTGTTTTGGAATAATTTCCGTCCAGAACCCAGAGGTCGGCGGCGACTTCCTTTTCAACTAAGTTTCTAAACTCATCGTTTGGTCTTTCAACCCAATCGGGCAGCCAATGAATCGAGTCAAGTTCGATGTGCTTGACGCCTAAGGCATGCGCCAAATTTTTTGCCAAAGTGGTTTTTCCCGAACAACTTGTGCCGACGACTACGACACGCTTTAGACTTTCAATTTTTATATTTTCCGAGTTCACTAGAAAATACTTACGACACGACACCGCGAAAAGTTTTGCGGTGCAGCAGGCACGCACCATGTTTTCGAATTGCTTCAAAGTGAAGTTTTGTGCCGTAGCCGACGTGCTTTGCAAAACCGTATTCGGGATAAGTTTTATCAAGTTCGCGCATTAAATTATCACGGTAAACTTTGGCCACAACCGAAGCAGCAGCAATTGATGCGGAGATTGCATCGCCGTGAATGATGGCTTTTTGCGGCAAATTTACTTCTTTTAACTGAACGGCGTCAATTAATAAAAAATTTGCGCACGGGTTTAGGTTTTCAATTGCCAGACGCATCGCTTTTTTTGTTGCTTGCAGAATATTGATGCGGTCAATTTCTTCCGCTTCGATTTGTCCGATGGAATACGTTAAACAGTTGTGCTTTATTTCCTCGCTAATCCGCTCGCGGGTTTTGGCAGAGATTTTCTTGGAATCATTTAAGCCTTCGGGGAGTGGTTTTGCAATGTCCAAAATAACCGCTGCCGCAACGACCGCACCCGCCAGACAACCGCGACCGACTTCATCAACGCCCGCAACGAAACGAAATCCTTCGGCTATTGCTTGCTGTTCAAAGTCCAGGTTGATATTTAACGATTGGGTTTTCATGGTACCTAAGACAAAGCCGCGAAACAAGGCAAAATAGCACCAAACTTTGAATATAGTTCGGGCATTTTTGCAACGTTTCGCGGCTTAAGGAATTACGACTCTCGCTAAACTTATTGAACTTTCTTTGCTTTTCCGCGTGTGTCGCGCTCGGGAATGCGAGCCGCTTTACCGCGCAAGTCACGCAAATAATAAAGTTTGGCGCGGCGTACCTTACCGCGGCGGATAACGTCAATGTGGTCAACAATAGTGGCGTGCAGCGGGAAAATTCTTTCCACGCCGACCCCGAAGCTTACCTTGCGAACAGTAACTGTTTCGCGATTTCCGCCGTGTTTGCGAGCAATGACAATGCCTTCAAAAATCTGTAAGCGTTCTTTGTTGCCTTCCTGAATCCGTACGTGGACGCGCACGCTGTCGCCCGATTGGAAATTCGGAATATTTTCTCTCAATTGTGTGTTTTCAATCTTGTCTAAACGGTTCATAAATCAGTTGTCAGTTATCAGTTATCAGTTATCAGTTTTTTGTTGACTAATAACCGATGTCTGCTCACTGTCTGCTCCCTTCAATAAATCTTGTCTAATCTTCCTGGTTTTTTCCAAAGCCTTTTCTCCGCGCCATTTTTCGATTTCCGCGTGGTTGCCGCTCAAAAGAACTTCGGGAACTTGCCGTCCGCGAAAGTCCGGCGGGCGCGTGTAGTGCGGACAATCTAGAATTCCGTTTGAAAAAGAATCGTTTGCGGCGGAAGTTTCGCTTCCCAGAGCCTCCGGAAGAAGCCTGGTAATTGCGTCAACAAAAACCACCGCCGCCGGTTCACCGCCCGAAAGAACATAATCTCCGATGGAAATTTCATCGGTTACCAGCGCATCGTTGACTCTTTCGTCAACGCCTTCGTAACGCCCGCAAATCAAAATAATATGCTTTGCTTCGTCCGCAAACTCTTTGGCAACTGCTTGTTTGAATTGCTTTCCCTGCGGCGAGAGCAAAACTACTCGCGTATCGGGCGGATAATTTTCGCGCTCGCCGGTGTTAACTAAATTTTCAATTGCGGCAAAAATAGGCTCGCACTTTAGAACCATTCCGTCGCCGCCGCCAAACGGTCGGTCGTCAACCATCCGGTGCTTATCGGTGGTGAATTCACGCAAATCGTGAACATTTATCTTAACAATTCCCACTAAGCGCGCGCGTCGAATAATACCAAAGTCGAAAACCTCTTTAAAAAAATCCGGGAAAATTGTTAAAACGTCTATTTTCATTATGGATTTTAGATTTTACATTTCGTGCTGTGTTTAACCCAGAACCCGCAAATCTAAAATTCCAGTAAGCCTTCGGGGGCGTCAACCTTGATTAACTTATTTTCAATATCGACTTCGACGCAAATCGTTTCGGCAAAAGGAATTAAATAATCTTTTTCCGCGCCTTTAACGACAAGTATTTCTGTTCCGCCGGTTCGCATTAATTCCGAAACCTTTCCCAGGTTTTCGCCATCAACTGTTTCGACCGCGCATTCGGTTAATTGCCAATCGAAAAATTCGTCTTTTTCGAGTTCAACCGTTTCATCTTCAGCAATGCAAACGCCGCAATCTCTAAAATTTTCCGCTTCTTCAATCGAATTGAGTCCGACAAACTTAAAAATAATTCTTCCTTTTTGAAACCAGAATTTTTCAATTTCGAGTTCTAAAGTTTCGCCCGAAGGCTTTACGACAAAAACCTTTTTCAAGTGGTCGAATCGATCAGGAAAATCAGTTAGTATATCGGCAACCAGTTCACCACGCAAACCGCGAGTTTTAACGATTTTAGCGATTGTAACTAAATCTTCCATCAAAGCTACTGCAAAAGTTACAGCCTTTCTTAACTTCGGTAACTTACCCGGGCAGCTTTAGCGCAACTCGATAAACTTATTCAACAACATCTAATACAAACCGCTTGCCGTGTTTTTGTCCGGCGAAAAACAAAAGGCTGCGAATTGCTTTGATAGTTTTGCCTTCACGACCGATAATTCGTCCCATATCGCTTTCCGCGACACGAATTCTAATCACGTTTGCCCGTTCGCTCGGTTCTTCAGATACTTCAACCTCTTCTTTTTCGTCGACAAGGGCGTTGATAATTTTTTCAACTGTTTCTTTCATAAATCTGGGCATTGCGGATAGTCAGGAAGAATTTAGTGTAAAACTAACTTTGTTCACCATCTTCCGGTTTATCTATTTCTGCTTGCGACGCTTCCGTAATATTTGATTCAGGCACTGTAACCTCTGATTCTGCGGCAGTTTCGGGTTCTGCGACTTCAGATTCTGGGGTTTCAGCTTCTACGGTTTCCAATTCCGCCGCTTCGGCTTTCTCTGCTTCAAGTTTTTCAGCTTCGGCTCTTTCAGCTTCGGCTTTGGCGGCTTTTTCAGCTTCTAAAGCTACAACCCTTTCTGCTTCAAGTTTTTCAGCTTCAGCTTTTTTAGCTTCAATTCTTGCTGCTTTCTCTTCTTCCGCTTTTGTTGCCTTTGCCTGAATCGCCGCTGCTTTCTCTTCTTCCGTCTGTTCCGGATTATGCTTGATTATACTCGCCACAGTTTCCGTCGGCTGGGCTCCAACCGAAACCCAGTATTGAATACGGTCGTGCTTTAAATTAATTTCCGCCGGATTGACCATCGGGTTGTACGTTCCGAGATTTTCAAGATATTTTCCGTCTCGTTTGCTGCGCTTTTCCTTCACCACGACGCGGTAGAAAGGTTTTTTCTTCGCGCCCATTCTCATTAAACTTATTGCTAACATAATTTTTTAGTGGTTAGTGGCGAACGGTAAGTGGTAAAGGGAAAGTTTTTTCACTTCCCGCTTACCACTTACCACTTACCACTATCTTCTTTTCTTGTGTCTCTTTTTCTTTTTCAGTCTTTTACTTAATGAATCGGTAGCTTCTTCGTAATTATTGCCAAAATCTTCTGTTCCACCGCTGCCGAGCAGTCCGCCAAGTCCGTTCATTCCGCCGCCGAGCATTCCGCCCAAACCACCGCCGAGACCGCTCATCATCTTTTTGCCGAGTCCGCCGAGCAGTCCGCCGCGATTCATCTGCGACATCATTTTCTTCATTTGTTCATATTGCCGAATTAATTGATTCACTTCAGCAATTGTTGAGCCCGAACCTTTTGCAACGCGTGTTTTGCGGCTGGCGTCGAGAATTTTATGATTTCTGCGCTCCTGCCGGGTCATCGAATCGATAATCGCCTCGGTGCGCTTCATCTGTCCTTCGACTTCTTCAGATTGTTCATCGGAAATCTGCAAACCGCCCGTCATTTGTTCGGGCAGCATTTTCATAATCTTCGACATCGAGCCGATTTTTTTGAATTGTCCGAGCTGGGCGCGAAAATCTTCGAGCGTAAATTGATTGCTCGTCATTTTCTCTAGTTGCTTCTGCGCTTCGTCTTCGTCAATTTTGCCTTGAACTTCTTCGATCAGCGATAAAACATCGCCCATTCCGAGAATTCTCTGCGCGATACGATCCGGATAGAACGGCTCGATTGCGTCGTATTTTTCACCGACACCGACAAACTTGACCGGCTGACCGATAACTTGTTTGATTGACAGAGCCGCGCCGCCGCGGGCGTCGCCGTCCATTTTCGTTAAAACGACGCCGGTAATTCCGACTCGTTTATGAAATTCTTCGGCTGAACGCACAGCGTCTTGTCCGGTCATCGCGTCCGCTACGAAAAGAACTTCGACCGGTTTTGTTTCCGCCTTGATTTGTTCGAGCTCGACCATCAAGTCGTCGTCGATATGAAGTCGTCCCGCCGTGTCAATCAGCAAAGTATCAAAACCCGTTTCCTGCGCGTGTTTCATCGCGCCGCGCACGAGCGTCAAAGGGTCGTTTGTTTCCTTATCCTGATAAACGGAAACTCCAACTGCGGTGCCGACAACCCGAAGCTGTTCGCGCGCCGCCGGACGGTAAACGTCAACCGAGACGAGAAGCGGCTTGCGTTCCTGATTTTTTGCCAGCCAGCCAGAAATTTTTCCCGCCGAAGTTGTTTTACCCGAACCCTGAAGCCCGACAATCATTACGACATTCGGAATTGCCCGCGTAAAAACGAGTCGCGAAGATGTTCCCCCAAACAGTTCAACTAGTTCGTCATAAACGATTTTAACGACTTGCTCGTGCGGCTTTAGGTCTTGCCAAACTTCCTGACCTTCCGCTTTAGCGCGAACTGTTTCAACAAAGTCTTTGGCAACCTTATAATTGACGTCCGCTTCGAGCAGAGCCATCCGAATCTCGCGCAGAGCAATATCGACGTGTTCAGGCGTCAACTTACCTTGACCACGCAGATTTTTCAGCGATTTCTTTAATTTGTCGGATAAAGATTCGAACATACAGATACACTTCAGGCATTTGAGCCGAAACTATAAATACTAATGGTTGAACGGGAAAGTGTCAAGAAAAGGCAGGATTTATTGACAAATACTTTTTTCTAAAGTAAATTTCTAAATAGGTGCGAAACTCTCGCACCGAAAAATTAAATAGATTCTAAAAGAGTCAACTTCTCGAAAAGAGAACAACGCTCGCAAAGTTCAAGAT